>NZ_JAXBQT020000008.1:0-194467 GCF_047520755.2 Stenotrophomonas sp. FR010
CGCGGGTGCAGGGCTGCAAGCCCTGCCGCCCCCCCCTAATCGTGACCGCTGTCGTCCAGGCTGATGATGCCGCGCCGCAGCGCCTGGGTTACCGCATGCGTGCGATCACCCACGCCGAGCTTGTCCATCAGGCTTTTCATGTGCGCCTTCACCGTCTGCTCGGAAATCTGCATGCGCTCGCCGATGCGCTTGTTCGACAGCCCTCCGGCCACGTGCCGCAGTACCTCGGTCTCGCGCGGCGACAAGCGATCTTCCACCACGTGCGCGGCGATGCTGGCTGCCACCGCCGGGGGAATCGGTGCGCGCCGGCCGCCGGCGACCATGCGGATGGTGTCGACCAGTTCATGGCGCAGCATGTCCTTCAGCAGGTACGCGCTGGCGCCGGCCTGCAGCGCCCGCACCGCACGTACGTCACCGCGGTAAGTGGTCAGCACGATGATGCGCGCGCGTGGGTCCAGCGCGCGGATCCGCACGATGGCTTCCACACCATCCAGGCGGGGCATCTGCAGGTCCATCAGCAAGACGTCGGGCTGCAGCTGCTGGTAGCGTGCGATGGCTTCCTCGCCATCGGCGGCCTCGCCGAGCAGGCGCAGGTCGGCATGAGCGCCCAGCAGTGCCGCCAGTCCATCACGCAGCAGCGGGTGGTCGTCGACCACCAGCACGCCGATCGGGGCAGGGGATTCAGTCATGGCTCGTTCTACTCCAGGGCCAGCGCCAACGCGATGGGCGGCGGTGATACAGGCGACGGGCGGGAACCGCCAGCGCGATCTCGGTGCCCAGCCCGGGGCGGGTCCACAGCTGCAGTTCCGCGCCGAGGCGCTGGGCGCGCTCACGCATGCCCTGCAGGCCCCAATGGCCATGGCCGGCGTTCTCGTCGGCAATGCCGGCGCCGTCGTCGCGCACGTGCAGCAGGAAACAACGCGTGCCATAGGACAGTTCCACTTCAATGGCACTGGCATTGGCATGGCGCAACGCATTGCGGATGGCCTCGCGCCCGATCAGGAACACCTCTTCGGCCGCGTCGGCCTGCAGCGGTGGCGTCGCGCCTTCCACGGTCAGGCGCAGGGGATTGATGCCATGCCCGGCGTATTCGGCGTGCACGTCGGCCAGCGCCGAAGCGAGGTCGCGGCCCGCGAACGGCGCCTCGCGCAGCGCATTGACCCGCTCGCGACCCTCGGCCAGGTTGCGCTCGGCCAGCTGCATCGCTGACTCAAGCTGACTGCGCACAGGCTCCGGTGTCTGCGCTGACTGGCTGATCGCGTGCAGGCGCAGGATCAGGCCCTGGCTACCCTGCAGCAGGGTGTCGTGCAGGTCGCGCGCGATGCGTTCGCGCTCGCCATTGCGTTCCTGCAGTCGGGCGCGGAACAGTGCGGCCAGCTGCCCGCTGCGGATGCGCACCGCCAGCACCAGCAGTGCAAGCACGGCGGCGGTGCACAGCAGCTTGAACCACACGGTCTGCACGAAGGTGGGAGCGATGCGGAAGCTGCGGCTGGCCGGTGCGGTGCTCCAGATGCCGTCCTCGTTGGCTGCTTCCACCTCGAACCGGTAGCCGCCGGGCGCGAGGTTGGTGTAATACGCACGTGTGCTGCTGCCCGCGTCCTGCCAACCATCATCCACGCCCGACAGGCGGTAGCGGTATCGGTTGCGCTCCGGACGTGCCAACGACAGCGCCACGTAATCGATCTGCAGCTGGCTGGTGCCTGCCGGGAGGCGCAGGCCATCGCGTAGCGGCGCGTGCTCGCTGCCATACAGCACCTCGCCGATACGCACGCTGGGAGCCATCGTATTGACGTGCGAGCGGGTGGTGTCCAGCCAGGCCAGGCCCTGGTTGGTGGCCAGCCACAGCAGGCCGTCGTCGGCCAGGGCGGCGGTGGAGATCGGTCCGCTCTGCAGGGCGATGCCGGGCATGCCGTCGATGGCATCGAACAGGCGTGGCGTCACTGGCAGGCCGGAGCGCAGGGCACGGCGCAGCAACCCGCTTTCCATCCGTACAAGGCCACGGCTGCCGTTGAGCCACAGGTGTCCATTGGCATCGGCGACCATGCCGGTGATGCCTTCCAGTACGCCGGCCATGTCGGTGCGCACCGGAACGAACCGGCCGTTGCCCAGCCGTGCCGCCAGCCCCGCTTCGCCGGCGACCAGCAGAAGGTCCCGGTGGTGCAGCATCGCAGTGATCGGCCCTACCGACAGGCCGTCCCCGGCGCCGAAGCTCTCGGTGCCATTTGCACCCAGGCGGCGCAGGCGGCCATCGGCATAGCCGAGCAGCAGCTGGCCATCGGCATCCAGCGCCAGCGATGAGCAGGCCTGCTCTGGCAGGCGGATTTCACGTTGCCACTGGTCATGCTGGTAGTGCAGCACCCCGCGTTCTCCGGCGCAGACCCAGGCCTGTCCGTCATCGGGGAACAACAGGGCATGCAGCGGCTGCCCGGTGAACGGCGCCGGCAGCGGGATCAATGTGGTGCGGCCGGCGACCGTGCGCGCGAGGTTGACCCAGTCGAACTGCCAGATCGACGTGGGTGCCTGGCGCGCGGCGGCCTGCAGCTGCGTGGCGCTGCCATCCAGCAGGGGGCGCCGCAGGTCGTAGGGCTTGAGGTCTTCGCCATAGCCATACACGCGCCCATCGCTGGCCCGTACCAGCGAGCGGTAGGGATCGCTCGGGCCGACCACCAGGGCGTGCACGCTGCGTGCGCGGAAGCGGTTGAGGCCGAGATTGGTGCCGACCCAGAGATTGCCTTCGCGATCGACGATGATCGGCACTGCCGATGTGGCGGTCAGTCCTTGCGGCGAATCGAAGCGTTCCATGCGCACGGCCCGGGTGCCGTCGAAGGTGATGCGGGCGACGCCGCCGTGCGGGCTCATCGTGGCCCACAGCGCGCCATCGGCAGTGAACTTCAGGCGCGCAGCAACCAGTTCCGGCAACCGCCGCGCCTCACGTTCGCCGGCCGCCAGCAGACCCTGCGCGTTGGCCAGCGGCGAGGTGCCGCGCACCCGGTCGGCCAGCCACACTTCACCCTGCGGGCTTTCGGCCAGCGTCGCCATCTGCGAGACCGCGATGCCGGTGTCCTCGAACGCGGTCTGGCCGGCGGCACGCATCCAGATCTTCAGGTCGGCCAGCACCCAGAACCTGTCCCGGCTGTCGTGCAGCACCCACTGCACTCGGCGCTCGGGCAGGCCGGCAGCGGCCGGCAGTGGCTGCCAGCGGTGTCCGTCAAAGCGGCGCAGCCCGCCATTGATCGCCGCCCAGAGCTGCCCCTGGCGATCCTGGCTGAAGCGTGGGACCACGCCGACCGGCACCCCCTGCTCGCGGCCGTAGCTGCGCAGCTGCCCATGGGCGAGCTGGCTGATGCCGGCCTGGAAGTAGCCGATCCACAGCGCACCGCGGGTGGCATGCGCCAGCGTGACCATGTTGGTGGATGGGAACTGGCTGCCGGCGGGCGCTGCCTGCCGTTCGAAGCGACGGCCATCGAAGCGGTACAGGCCCGAGCCGGTAGCCAGCCACAACAGGCCTTCGCGGTCCTGGGCAATGTCCCAGATATCGCCTGGCGCGCCCTGGCCGACACGCCAGGCAGTGTGCTCGTAATCGGGCAGCCCGCCGCTCACCGGCGGGCGCTGCACGGCAAAGGCGGGCAGGGAGGTCAACAGCAGCAGGCACGTCAGCAGCGTCGGCAGGCGACGCACGGACGGGAAGGGGCGGCCACGCATGGCGCGCATTCTGGCAGGTGTGGGGCAGTCCGGGGTGACCCGAACGGGGTAGGCGGCGTGCGTCGGCGTCCGTTATCACGCCGGCATGCCCTCCGGAGCCCCGCCATGCAGCGCCTGTTCGTGATGTTCCCCGACCGCGGTCCGGGCATCGGCCTGCTGTGGTTGCGGTTGTGCCTGTCCGCTGCGCTGTTGATGCCCGGCATGCAGGCGGGCGGGTGGTCGGCGTTGTGCCTGCTGGCAGTGCCGATGCTCGTGCTGGGTGCGTTGACGCCGCTGGCGGCGCTGATGGCGGCCGTGGGCATGTTCGCGCAGCAGGCGCCGTGGCCGCAGGCGGCGCTGCCATTGGCGCTGTTGCTGCTGGGGCCTGGCGCCTATTCATTGGATGCGCGGTTGTTCGGGCGCCGCCTGCTCGGCCGTCGGCCTCCCCCATTCGGGTAGGTGCTGGCCTCGACCGACGGGGGTAGGGCATCACGCAGGGGTCACGCACCATGGGGCACCCCTTCGCGGCGTCCCGCATGGCCACCCTCTTCCCGCCTGATCCGCCCGCCGCTTCACTGGCACCGCAACAGGCCGCCGCGTTGCAGCGCGCCCTGCGCTATGTCGATGAGCATCTGTCGCAGCCGCTGCGGGTGACCGAGCTGGCGGCGGCCGCCTGCGTCAGCCGCTTCCATCTGGTACGCCTGTTCCGCGCCGGTACCGGCGCCAGCCCGCTGCGCTATGTCCGCCGCCGTCGCATCGAGCGCGCGCGCGAGCTGCTGCCGGGCGCGCAGCTGCCGATGGCCTGCCTGGCCCAGCAGCTGGGCTTCTTCGACCAGAGCCATTTCGTCCGCAGCTTCCGCGCGGAGACCGGCTGCAGCCCCGGCCAGTACGTTGCCGGCGATGCCGCCCTGTTGCATCCCCTTGATCGTGTTTCCAACGGAGTCCACCCATGAGCCTTGCCACCGCCACTCCCGCCCCGGCGCTGCTGTCGCCGACCGACCACGCCCTGGTGCTTATCGACTTCCAGTCGCAGATGGCGTTCGCCACCCACACCATCGACATCTCCGCGCTGCGCAACAACGTGTCGCTGATCGGCAAGGGCGCCAAGGGCTTCAATGTACCGGTCGTGCTGACCACAGTCGCCGAAGCATCGTTCTCCGGCCCGATGTTCCCGGAACTGCCGCAGATCTTCCCTGGCCAGACGGTGTTCGATCGCACCTCGATGAACACCTGGGAAGACCAGCCTGTGATCGATGAGATCAACCGCATCGGCAAGCGCCGTCTGGTCATCGCCGGCCTGTGGACCAGCGTCTGCATCGTCGGCCCGGCACTGTCGGCGCTGGCGCAGGGCTTTGAGGTGTATGTGATCACCGATGCCTGTGGCGATGTCAGCGAGGAAGCGCACGAGCGTGCGATCACCCGCATGGTGCAGGCCGGCGCGGTGCCGATGACCAGCGTGCAGTACCTGCTCGAACTGCAGCGCGACTGGGCACGGGGTGAAACCTACGACCTGACCACCGGCATTGCGCGCGACCACGCCGGCGGCTACGGCATCGGCATCCAGTACGCCAAGCGGATGTTCGGTGCGCAGGAAGGCGGGCACTGAGCATGGTTGCCGGCCATGGCCTCGACCTGGCCCTGCTGATGCTGCGCGTGGCGGCAGGAGGCTTCCTGCTGCCGCACGCGCTGGGCAAGCTGTTCGGCTGGTTCGGGGGGCCGGGGCTTTCCGGCTTCGCCACCGAGCTGCGCGGTTTCGGGCTGCCGGCAGTGGCACCGTTGCCATTGCTGTTGGCCTTGCTGCAGGTGTTGTCCGGGCTGGCCGTGCTGCTGGGGTGGCAGACTCGCATCGCTGCGCTTGCAGCGGCTGCCTTCATCGGCTTCACCGTGCTGTTGGCCCTGCCCAAGGGCTGGTTCTGGATGCGCGGCGGCAGTGAGTACCCGTTGATGTGGACCACGGTGCTGCTGGCCCTCGCGCTGGCCGGTCCCGGCGCCTGGGCGCTGGACGGCCAACGCTTTCCGGGAGAATTCGCATGAGTCACGATCCCCTCGATCACGGCCGCCGCAACGTGGTGCTGGCCAGCGGCGCCGCTGTTGCGCTCGGCCTGGCAGGTCGCGCCGGTGCCGCAATCGATTCCACTTCCAAGGAGCGTCGCATGAGCACGCTGGTCATCCGCAATGCCCGCATTACCACCCTCGACCCGCAGCAGCCGCATGCGCAGGCGCTGGCTGTACAGGAAGGCCGCATCGTCGCCGTCGGCAGCGACGAGGAGATCATGCGCGGCTGGGGCAATGAAGCGACCTTGATCGACGCCCAGGGCCGGCGCCTGCTGCCCGGCCTCAACGACAGCCACACCCACCTGATCCGTGGTGGCCTGAACTACAACCTGGAGCTGCGCTGGGACGGCCTGCGTTCGCTGGGCGACGCCCTGGACATGCTGAAGGCCCAGGTAGACCGTACTCCCGCGCCGCAGTGGGTCCGCGTGGTCGGTGGCTTCACCGCCGCGCAGTTCAACGAGAAGCGCCTGCCGACGCTGCAGGAGCTCAACGACATCGCACCGGATACGCCGGTGTTCCTGCTGCACCTGTATGACCGCGCACTGCTCAACCGCGCCGCGCTGCGCGCCTGCGGCTACAGCAAGGACACACCGGATCCGCCGGGTGGCCAGATCGTGCGCGATTCGCTGGGCAACCCGACCGGGCTGCTGCTGGCCAAGCCCAATGCGCTGATCCTGTACGCCACGCTGGCCAAGGGCCCGCGCCTGCCGATCGAATACCAGGCCAACTCGACGCGCCATTTCATGCGCGAACTGAACCGGCTTGGCATCACTTCGGTGATCGACGCCGGCGGTGGCTTCCAGAACTACCCCGAGGACTACCAGGTCATCGAGCAGCTGCATCGCGATGATCAGCTGACGGTGCGCATCGCCTACAACCTGTTCACCCAGAACAAGGGCAGGGAAGTGGATGACTTCCGTGGCTGGAGCGAGATCCTGCAGCCGCGCCAGGGCGATGACCTGCTGCGCCACAACGGCGCGGGCGAGATGCTGGTGTTCTCTGCCGCCGACTTCGAACTGTTCAACGAGCCGCGCCCGGAACTGCCGCCGGAGCTGGAGCCCGAACTGCACGACGTGGTGAAGCTGCTGGTCGAGAAGCGCTGGCCGTTCCGCATCCATGCCACCTACGACGAGAGCATCACCCGCATCCTGGATGTATACGAACAGGTCAACCGGGAGGTGCCGTTCGATGGCCTGCACTGGTTCATCGACCACGCCGAGACCATCACTCCGCGCAATATCGAGCGCATCCGCGCGCTGGGTGGGGGTATCGCCGTGCAGCACCGCATGGCTTACCAGGGCGAGGCCTTCGTCGAGCGCTACGGCGTGCAGGCGGCACGGCACACGCCGCCGGTCAGGCGCATGTTGGCCGAGGGCGTGCCGGTGGGCGCAGGCACCGACGCCACTCGCGTGGCCAGCTACAACCCGTGGGTGGCGTTGTCCTGGCTGGTGACCGGGCGCACCGTGGGCGGGTTGGCCCTGTATGGCGAGGAAAACCTGCTCGAACGCGAGCAGGCGCTGCGCCTGTGGACCCAGGGCAGCGCCTGGTTCTCCGGCGACGAAGCAGTGAAGGGGACATTGAAGGTTGGTCAGCTGGCCGACTTCATTCTGCTCTCGGCCGATTTCTTCCGCGTCGACGACGCGCAGATCGCCGACATCACCAGCATGCTGACCGTGGTCGGCGGGCGCATCGTGCACGCCGACGGCGATTATGCTGGGCTGGCGCCGCAGCTGCCGCCGGCGATGCCGGACTGGTCGCCGGTCAACCGGTTCGGTGGTTACCATGTCGGCGGTGCTGCCACCGGGTTGGCAGCTGCCCATCGCCACCATCACGGTGTGGCCTGCAGTACGCATGGTGCTCACGGGCATGCCGCGCAGCATGCGGCGCCCACCGATGACCTGACCGCCTTCTGGGGCGCGATGGGATGCTCGTGCTTCGCGTTCTGAGCCTGGCGCTGCTGTCCGTGCCCTCGCTGGCGCTGGCCTGCGAAGGCGGCCGCTGCAGCGACGCGGGCAACGGCGAGCTGCAGCTGGACGCATCGCTGCGCCTGCGTGGCCTGTACTACGACCCGACCCGGTTCGGTATCGGCGGCGGCGAAGATGGCTATGGCCTGCTACGTGCACTGGCTTCGGCCACCTATGTGGAGGACACCTGGCAGGCAAAACTGCAGCTGGGCGTGCATGCCGAGAATGGCAAGGCAGGCGGCCCGGGCCGCACCGACCGTGGTGCCTTGGACGTGCAGCAGGCGTACTGGCGCTGGCAGCGCGGTGGCTTCCATGTGCAGCTCGGCCGGCAGGAAGCCGGCTATGGCAGCTCGCGGCTGTTGTCGGTGCGCGATGGGCCGAACATCCGCCTGGCCTTCGACGGTGCGCGCCTGGGCTGGAAGGGGCGGCTCGGCACGCTTGACCTGATGGCCCTGCGGCCGGTCGAGAACCGGCCGGGTGCCTTTGATGATCGCAGCGAACACGGTGCGCACCTGTGGGGTGCCTATGCCACCGCGGCACGCGGGCAGGGCGTGGGACAGTGGGATCTGTACCTGCTGGACTACCGCCGCGACGGTGCGCGCTTTGCGGCGGGCTCCGGAACCGAGCGCCGGCAGACCCTCGGTGCACGCTGGTTCGGCCAGGTTGGTGCACTGGACTGGAACAGCGAGCTGGTGGCGCAGGGCGGTGAGCTGCGTGCCGCCACCGGCACCCTCGACATCCGTGCATGGACGCTGGCGACCGACACCGGCTGGCGCTGGAGGGATGTGCCGCTGCAACCGCGCGTGGGCCTGAAGGCCGACGTCGCCAGTGGCGATGGCAACCTGCACGACCGGCGATTGGGCACCTTCAATGCACTGTTCCCGAAATCGGCCTACTTCAGCGAGGCCAGCCTGCTGGCCCCGGCCAATCTGATGGACCTGCAGCCGACCCTGGCCCTGCGCCTGCACGATGCGGTGACGACGGAACTGGGCGTACAGATGGCCTGGAAGCATCGTCGTGCCGATGCGGTCTACACCACGCCGGCGCCGCTGGTGGCGTTGCCGGGCAGCGCCGGTGGCGCGCGCCGCATCGGCACCCAGTACAAATCCGAAACCCGCTGGCAGGCCAGCGAACACTGGCAATGGCAGCTGCAGCTGGCCTGGGTCGACGCCGGTCCTGCACTGAAGCAGGCTGGAGGCCAGGACACGCTGTTCGCCTCGATCGTTGGAGCATGGCAATGGTGAACGCAACCGCGTCGCAACCCCCCGTACAGGACGCAGGTGCCTGGTCCCCGCTGAAGATCCAGATGTTCCGTTCGATCTGGCTGGCAATCCTGGCCAGCAACATCGGCACCTGGGTCAATGATGTGGCCGCCGCCTGGGTGATGGCCGAGCGCACCGGTTCGCCGCTGATGGTGGCCCTGGTGCAGTCGGCCACCACGGTGCCGATCGTGCTGCTGGCGCTCGCTGCCGGCACCCTGGCCGACATTGTCGATCATCGGAAGTACCTGTTGGCGACCCAGGGCTGGATGCTGCTGGTGGCCGCAGCGATGGCTGCGTTGACCGCGATGGACCTGCTGACCCCGCAGTTGCTGGTGCTGCTGACCTTCTGCATGGGCTGCGGTGCGGCGATGGCAATGCCCGCGCAGGCCGCCATCGTCTCCGAACTGGTGCCACAGCCGATGCTGGCCTCGGCGGTGGCGCTGAACTCGATCGGCATCAATATCGCCCGTTCGATCGGCCCGGCCATCGGCGGCGTGATCGTCGCCCAGCTGGGTGCGGTCTGGGCGTTCGGCTTCAATGCCATCACCTTCGCGGCGATGCTGTTCGTGGTGTGGGGCTGGAAGCGCGACCCAAAGCAGTCGAGCTTGCCGCCGGAAGGCTTCGGTGCCGGATTGAAAGCGGGCCTGCGCTACGCCAGCCGTGCCGGACGGCTGCAGGCGGTGCTGATCAAGTCGGTCGGCTTCTTCTTCTTCGCCGCGGCAATGAACGCGCTGTTGCCGGTGGTAGTGCGTGGGCAGATGCAGGGTGGGGCGGGGCAGTACGGCATGCTGCTGGGCTGCATCGGCATCGGCGCAGTGGGTGGTGCGTTGCTGCTGCCGAAGCTGCGCGCACGGATGGATCGCGACCTGCTGGTGCTGCTGGCGACGTTGTCGCTGGCCCTGAGCCTGGTCGGGCTGGCGCTGACCCGCAGCTGGTACGTGCTTCCGGCGGTGATGCTGGTCAATGGTTTTGCGTGGATCACCGTGCTGTCGTCGCTGCAGATCGCTGCGCAGACTGCGGTTCCGGCATGGGTACGTGCGCGTGCGCTGGCGCTGTACATCATGGTGTTCTCTGCCGGCATGGCCGCCGGCGGCCTGAGCTGGGGCGCGCTCGCTCAGCGCACCTCGCCCGAACTGGCATTGCTGGTGGCAGCGGCCGGTGCGGTGATCGGTGGGTTGCTGGTGTGGCGCGTGCGCATCGCCGGCACCGAAGACCTGAACCTGCGCCCGGCCGGGCACTGGCCGGCACCCGAGCTGTCGGTGCCGGTGTCGAATGATCGAGGCCCGGTGCTGGTCACCATCGAGTACCGCATCGATGATGCTGATCGTGCCACGTTCCAGGCGCAGATGCGCGCGCTGGGCACGATCCGCCGCCGCGATGGCGCCGTGGTCTGGGGCGTGGTCGAGGACGTGGCCAGCCCGGGCATCCACCTGGAGTATTTCGTGACCCCGTCGTGGCTGGAGCACCTGCGCCAGCATGAGCGCATCACCGCCGACGACAAGGCGATCCAGGAAGTGCTGCGGGAACTGCATCGCGGTGAGCGCGCACCGGTGGTACGCCACTTCGTGGGTGGCCATGATCCGCTGCCGAAGACCGGGGTACCACACCATCACAGCGATATCTGACACAAAAAGGGGACGGAGGGGATTAAGTCGTTTGTGCACAAACGACTTAATCCCCTCCGTCCCCTTTTTTGCGGCGGCGCTGGGTAGCGCCGCCGCGATACCTCACTTGCGTGCGAACGCCAGCAGGTCGGCGTTGAACTGGTCGGCGTGGGTGATGGTCAGGCCATGCGGCGCACCGGCGTACACCTTCAGTTCGGCATCCTTGATGATCTGCGAGGACAGCTTGGCCGAGGCATCGAACGGCACGATCTGGTCGTCATCGCCGTGCACGACCAGCGCCGGCACGTCGATCTTCTTCAGGTCCTCGGTGTAGTCCACTTCCGAGAATTCGTGCACGCAGTCGTACTGGCCCTTGACGCCACCGAGCATGCCCTGCAGCCAGAACGCATCGCGCATGCCCTGGGTGACGTTGTTGCCATCCCGGTTGGCGCCGAAGAACGGGGTGGTCAGGTCTTTGAAGAACTGCGAACGGTCGCCGCCGGTACCCTTGCGGATGCCGTCGAAGACCTCCAGCGGGGTGCCGGCGGGGTTGCCAGCGGTCTTCAGCATCAGCGGCGGCACGGCGCCGACCAGCACCACCTTGGCCACGCGCGCGCTGCCGTGGCGGCCGATGTAATGGGCCACTTCACCGCCGCCGGTGGAATGGCCGACCAGGATCGCGTCCTTCAGGTCCAGCGCTTCGATCACCGCGGCCAGGTCATCGGCATAGGTGTCCATGTTGTTGCCGTTCCAGGTCTGGCTGGAGCGTCCGTGGCTGCGGCGATCGTGGGCGACCACGCGGAAGCCGTTCTGGCCCATGAACAGCATCTGCGGATCCCAGGCATCGGAAGACAGCGGCCAACCGTGGGCGAACACGATCGGCTGGCCGGTGCCCCAATCCTTGTAGAAGATGCGGGCGCCATCGGCGACGGTGACGAAGTTGCTCATTGCAGGTTCCTTGGCGGAAGGGAGGGAAGGCTTCGGCAGGATGCCGGTGCCTTCGGCAGTACAGCGCAGGCGCAGGCGACCGACTTGCACGGCTGTGCTGGATTGCATCGGATGTGACGCGTATCGCTCTGGCAGGACGGGAGCCGTATGCCGAGGATGAGCGCAGCCCGCCACAGGAACGCACGGATGCCCGCCATGCGATGGTCGCTGATGCTGTGCCTGCTGCTGCCCATGGCAGCGCCGGCACAGACCCATGTCTACAAGTGCGTGGATGGACCGCACCCGGTCTACCAGCAGACACCCTGCCAGGGGCGTGCCGCATGGCGCTGGGACGTGCCCGCGGAGCAGTCATTGTCCCGCGGCGCTGTGGCGCCAGCGGCCTCGACACCGAAGCCATCGCCCCGGCCACGGCGTGCGGCGCGGGCGCACGGTGCGCTGATCACGATCAGGACGGATGCAGCGGCCTGCGAGCGTGCCCGGCGTGATCGCGAGCAGGCGTTGCTCAAGCGTCGGCGCCTGGATTTCGTGCAGCGCCGGCAGCTGGATGACGCGGTCTACGGCGCCTGCCAGTGACGCGGGGACGCTGAAGTGCCGAAAACGACAACGGCGCCATAGGGCGCCGTCGCGTGAGTACCGTGAGTGCAGCTCTCAGCGACCGTCGCTTGCGGCGGCCGGTGCGGGCACACTGTCCGGCTTGGGCAGGCTCAACTCCGGGTTGCCCTGTTCGGCCTGCAGGATCTGGATGCGGCGCTGCAGGGCGTCCAGCTGGCTGTTGGTGCTCTGCACGTCGGTGCTGAGGCTCACGGCCTGCTGCTGGGCCTGCTGCAGGGCCGCGCTGACCTGTGCCGACTGCGCCTGCTGCTGTTCCATTTCCTGCTGCAGGGTGCGCAGGCGTTCTTCGTTGTAGGCCACCAGGCGCTCGGTGTAGCGCTTGCCGGCTTCAAGACGGGTGGTGTCGATGTAGACCTGGGCCAGCTGTTCGGACTGCTGCGCGAAGGTGCGGTAGACGCGCTCGGCGTTGTCCACCGCATCGGTCTTGATCACCCGCCAGAAGTTCTTCTCCTGGAACAGGGCGACGTAGTAGGTCAGGGTGTTGGCATTGAACAGCAGGCTGGCGCCGTAGTTGCCGTTGTAAGTGGTGCGCAGCTCGGTCAGCTGGCGCGAGTCCATCAACTGCTTGAGTTCGTCCACGGTATTGCGCACCACAGGCGCGCTGCGCGCCGGTTCGGCTGCCGCCTCGCGGTCGCCACGTGCAGCCATCGCTGCCGGTGCCACCAGCATCATGACCACGGCCAGCACTGCCGCGCTGCGCGCGTGCCGGGCAAAGACCGCGCCCCCTGAAGTTTCTCGCATGTCTAGACCATCCACGGATGAGTGTGGGTTGAGATGAAGGTGGTTCCCCGCCGGGAGTCTAGCATGGGTGTGGGCGCCGCCAAGGGCGCCCGTCACCGGTCAGTAGACCAGCTGTGCGGCGCTGCACTGGATCGACTGCACATTGACGTCGGTCCGGCCCAGTTCAACGCCCAGCACGCTGGCCAGCAGGTTGGTCAGCAGGGTGCCAATACTGTTGAGCACCGGCCGCAGTGCGGCCAGGATCGGCTTCAGCAGGGTGCACAGCAGTCCGCTGCAGCTGACGCTGCCATCGGGGTTGGTGACACCCGTTCCCCCGGCACCATCGAGAAAGCCGGCCGGTGCGGTCTGGATGTAGGACGCCAGATTGTTGCGCACGCAGCCGTTGTAATCGATCAGGTTGCCGAGCAGGCTGTCGCAGCGGTTGATCAGCAGGCCGCCGACCAGCGAGCCAAGCAGGCCATCGAGCAGGCCCAGGCCCTGGCCGGTGACGGTCGTCCTGTAACCGGTCCACACCGAACCGTCTTCCCAGCAGGTGGTCAGGCCCAGCAGGCAAGGCTTGGGGACGCCATTCTTCACCGTCCAGTTGCCCAGCGGGGCGAGATTGCGCGCCGGATCGCCATCGCGCAGCAGCGGGATGACCTGGTCGACGTTGTAGCGTCCGCCAGTCGGAAAGGCCGCCTGCAGGTAGCGATCGGCCAGCGCCTTGGCGGTGTCGTTGGCGTTCATGCCCTGCTTGGGCGAATTGAGCATGCCCGACAGCACCCGTAGCAGTTCGTTGACCAGGCTCGACACTGCGTCACCAATTGCGAGCGGATTGAACCGGGTCGAGCCGGTCTCGCCGGCGGCCAGGGTCAGGGTCTGCGTGCTGGTCAGGGCGGGCAGGGTAATCCTGTCGTTGATCAATGGTTGGCCCAGCAGCTTCAGCAGCTGTTCGTCCTGCAGCGTGGCATCGCAGACATTGGCCTTGGAGAAGCGCTGTGCGGGGTCGACATTGCCGACGCAGGCGCGCAGCACCGACGAGTCCACCTGGATCGTGGCCTTGGGTGGACTGCCGCCGCACTGGATGCCGGTCAAGGTGCCCATACCGTTGGCCACGTCGACGTGCAACGGCAGGTGCAGGCGCGTGCCAAGCAGGTTCAGCAGCGGCCCCAGCGCGAACAGGTTGTTGCTGTCCACGTCCGCCATCAGCCGCACCTGCGCGTTGTAGGCACGGCTGCCGACGCCGCCGATGGCGATCGATGGCGGCTCGACCACGCCGGCCTGGATCCTGATGCCCAGCAGGTCCAGTCCCTTGACCGCCACGCCGTTGCCATCGTTGGCGATGGAGATCGCGGTGTTGATCAGGTTGAGCACGTTGATCTGTGACTCCAGTGCGCTGCCGACCGTGCCGTCGGGCGAGACAACTTCGGCAAATAGGCCACCGCCGCCGGACTGGCTGCCAAGCACGATGTTGAGCTTGTTGATGTCCAGCTGGGTGGCAACCAGATCGGACAGGGCGCGCAGCTGCACCCCCACTGCGGAGTCACGGCCGACCACGGTGGCGGTAGCATCGACCAGCTGTGCCAGCGAAATCTTGTTGACCGACAGCAGGCGATTGAAGTCGGCCACGCTGAGGTTGGCGCTTACCGGTATGTTGAGCGCTTTCAGCAGGCCGGACGGAGTCACGTTGGCCTGCGCCAGGCCGTCATAGGACAGCACCGTGGCATTGGTGACGTCCAGGCCAACCAGGCGCAGGGTGGACAGCAGCACTGAATCGCCATTGGTCCTTAGCAGCTGCGAGCCGACCGCAAAAACCGCGGTGGGTTCGGCACGGCGCGCCACGGCCTGCACGCTCACGGTGGGCAGGCCGGAAGTCTGCCCGAAGAAGGGCAGCACGCTGCGCTCGGCGATCACCTGAACGGCATTGCGGGGATTGCTGGCATCGACGCTGGTGACGAAGCGGGTGCCGGTGCCACGGCTGGCGCTCCAGTTGCCGCAGCGGATCTGCAGGGTGCCTGCGAACCCGTTCTGGGCCACCGCATTCTGCCGGGCAGCGCTGTTGTCGCTGTTGTCCGGGCTGCACAGCTCCAGCCGCTGTGCGCCGGCCAGTGCGGCAAGGTCGGCCACCTTCTGCGCATCACGCTTGGCCCAGAACAGATAGCCGATCTCGATCAGGCCCAGCATGGCCAACAGCGCCAGCATGACCAGCATCATCGTGACCGACATGCCGCCGCGTGCGCGGCTGAAACTGAACTGGCGTGGGCGTTTCATGGCCGACCTCAGCGTCCGGAGGAGGAGGCGTCCTTGGACCGGGAGACATCGGTCTCAAAGAAGTCCGGGATCTCGTGTTCAAAGCTCTTCAGGTAACGCGCATAGCTCAGCGTGGCCTGGTCACCCAGGATCGGCAGCCGCTGGCCGGCCTGCTGCCCGGAGGCCTGCAGGCGGAACAGATTGCGGGTCGCCTCGCCGCTCTGCAGGCGTGCACGCGGTGCGGCGGGCGGTGCTGAAAGAGGTGCGACATCGGTTGCGATGGTCGACGCTTGCGCCGTGGTCCCCCCGGCGGATGCGGTGGGGGGGGCCATGCCCACGCTGGGAAGCGGCTCGGCCTGCATCGACGCCGTGCCCGCTGGCGACGGCGAGGGGCCACCGAGCATCTGTCCGGTCAATGGCTGTTGCTGCGCCTGCACGGCACCGGCAACAAGCAGGCAGCACAGCACGGGCAACAGGCGTCGGATCTGGCGCATCGTGGTCATGGTGTGCTTCCGGTCGGGTGATCGGTGGCGCTGAAGCGTTCCAGCATCGAGGGTGGCAGGCGCTGCGGATCGCGTTGGTCGCGCGGGTCGCGGTGGGGTTCGCCCGCCAGCCGTGCGCCGCCCGATGCACGAGCGCCACTCTCGACGCTGGCCGTATGTGCAGGTGTGGCTGCGTTGGCGGCAGCAGCGGCCTGTCGTTGCTGCAGGCGCGTCCGGATCTGCTGGGCCTGCTGCTGGATGCTTCGGCGCGTTTCCTCGTTGAGGCTGGCCTGTGCCGATAGCCGCTCCGCCGTGGCCTGGTCGCCGCGCAGTACTGCCCAGAGTGCAAGGTTGGCCGTTGCCTTGGCGTTGCCCGGTGAAAGCTCCAGGGCCTTGGCCAGCGGCTCGCGGGCCTGATCGAACCGGCCGGCACGCAGCCGTGCATAGCCCAGGTCGCCCAGGTAGTCGGTGTTCAAGGGCTGCAGCTGCGTAGCGCGCGCCAGGGCCTGTTCGCTGCCGGCATCGTCGTCGCGGCGTGCGGCGATCAGGCCCAGGCCATGTGCCGCAGCGGCGGCCTGCGGCCCGCTGGACAGCTCGCGATACAGCGCGACCGCCGCGTCGGTCTGGCCGGTCTCACGCAGTGCGTCGGCCTGCAGCAGGCGCAGGGCAGGACGATCACCATAGCGCTGGCGGAAGGCCTCCACATGGGCCAGCGAGGCATACCAGGCGCCCTGCTGCTGCATGCGTTCGATCAGCTCCAGATAGGCGTTGCGGCTGTCCTGCGGATCGGGTTCCGGCGGCGCAAGGCTGGGCGCCCGCACATACTTCGGCGTGGTCGAGGCGCAGCCACTGGCCAGGGCGGCGAGGGTGACGGCAAGCAGCAGGCAGGAGGTGTGCAGGGCAGGCATCAGGGAGATCCCATCTTGGACAGGGTGGTGGCCAGCGCGACCAGCGCCGGGCCGGCAAGCACCAGCATCAGTGCCGGCAACAGGGTCAGCATCATCACCACGGTCATCTTCACCGAGAGCTTGCCGACCTTTTCCTTCAACGCGTTGCGGCGCTGTTCGCGCAGGCGGAGGCTGAACTGGCGCAACGGCTCCTGCACTGCGCCGCCGTGCGCATGCACCTGCAGGATCAACTGCATCAGGCTGGCCAGGTCATCATCGGCGTAGACCTCGCTCAGCCGCCGCAATGACTGCGCGCGCGTGCGGCCATGGGTATAGGCCACATTGGCTTCCTGCAGTTCGCCGCCGAGTACCGGCAATGCATCGCGCAGCTTGTCGCCCAGCGTCTGCAGGCTCTGGTCCATGCTGAAGCCCACGCCCTGCAGCAGGCGCAGCAGGTCGATCAGCAGGGGCAGCTCGTTCTCGACCGCACGGCGGCGGCGCTTGACCCACGACGACAGCACGAACTTCGGCAGCAGCAGCCCGGCCGCCAGCGCACCGATCACCACCATCACCTTGGCAAGCCCGTGCGCGCTGCTGAACGCCAGCGCCAGCGCCAGCACCAACAGGGCAAGCAGCAGGCGCAGGCCGAGATAGATCGCGGTGCCGCGGCGCGTGTTCCAGCCAGCCAGGTCCAACAGCAGCTTGTCTTCGTTGGCAAGCAGTGCGGCCTCCAGGCGGCCGCCACTGAGCGAGCGCCCGAAGCGCTCGATCCAGCCCAGTGAGTCGCGGCGCGTGGCCTCGGTGTCGCGGCCTTCTTCACGCGGCTGAAGGGCGGTTTTCAGTGTGGCTGAGGTGCGGTGCTCGCGATGGCTGCGCACCCAGCCGGCGATACCGAGCAGGGCGACGCCGGCTGCCAGCACCAGCAGCGAAAGGGCGAACCAGGCGCTGGCGCTCATCGGGCACCTCCGGGGCGGCTGCGGGCGGTCATAGCGATTTGGCCAGGCGGTACAGCAGGAACGCCCCGAGCAGTTCCAGGCCCAGTGCGATCAGCAGGATCCTGTGACCGAGCGGGTCGTGCAGCACCGGCTGGAAGAACGCCGGGCTGGAGATCGCCATCAGCACCGCACTGGCGGGTGGCAGCAGCCCCAGCACCCAGGCCGACATCCGTGTTTCCGAGGTGGTGGCCGCCAGTTCCTGCTGGGCCTGTTCCAGGTCGCGCATGAAATCGCCCATGCGTTGCAGGATCTGGTCGGCGCGGCCACCGATGCGCACGCTCACGCCGATCACCACTGCCAGCACCTTCAGTACGTCCATCCGGTACGGCTGCGCGGCCAGGCTCAATGCACGATCCAGGTCCATGCCGCTGCGCGCATAGCGCACCGTGGTGTCGAGCAGGCCGCGCAGTGGCGCGCTGGTCTGCATCGAAGACACCTGGAACGCGGCCTGCAGGCTGTTGCCCAGCGCGGTGAGGCGGACCAGGTTGTCGAGAAAGTCCGGCATCTGGTGCAGCAGCTGCGCGCGCAGCTTCGTGATCCGGCGCATCACCCACAGCCAGCAGCCCAGCAGGTACAGCAGCAGGGTCAGCGGAAACATCCAGGCCGTGCCCAGCCGCATCGCCGCCACGACCGCAAGCACCAGTCCCGGCACCAGCAGCATCAGTGGCAGCTTCCAGCCCGGCTGAAGGCCGGCGCGCTGCAGGACACCGTCCCACGGCAGTACGCGGGTTCCGGTGCTGGCCGGGCGGGTCGAATCGTTGGCCGCCGCAACGGCAGGCCCGGCCGGTACCGCGCTGGCCGCGCTGCCGCGCGCCAGCTGTTGCTCGGCATGCTGCAGCGAGGCCTGGCGCTGCTCACGGCTGGCGGCGGTGCCCCATAGCCAGACGGCCAGCGCCAGCAGCACCGAGATGATGCTCAACACGCCCAGCAGCAGGCCGGTGCCCATGCTCAGAAGTCCCCGTAGAGCGATTCACGCAATTGCTGGCGGAACGGCTCCAGCTTGTGCGAGTGCGGATGGAAGCCCAGGCCGATCCAGCGGTCGGTCTCGCGGCCGGTGGCGTCGATCTGCACCTCGTGGCGGAACATTTCCTGGGTGGTGATCAGGTTGTCGCTGACCCCGGTGATCTCGGTGATCGAGACCAGCACCCGGCGCCCGCTGCCCAGCCGCGAGATCTGCACGATGAAGTCGATGGCGCTGGCAATCTGCCGGCGCAGGCTGTCCTCGCTGCCCTGGAAGCCGGCAAAGCCGGCCAGCATCTCGATGCGGTACAGGCAGTCGCGCGGCGTGTTGGCGTGGATGGTGGCCATCGATCCGTCATGGCCGGTGTTCATCGCCTGCAGCATTTCCAGCACTTCCGCGCCACGCACTTCGCCGACCACGATGCGGTCCGGGCGCATGCGCAGACTGTTGCGCACCAGGTCGCGGATGCTGACCGCGCCCTGGCCCTCGGCGCCACCGATGCGGCTTTCCAGGCGCACCACGTGCGGATGGTTCAGCGAAAGCTCGGCGGTGTCCTCCACGGTGATGACGCGCTCGCTGGGTGGCACGTAGCTGGCCAGTGCGTTCAGCAGCGAGGTCTTGCCGGAGCTGGTGCCGCCGGAGACCAGGATGTTGCATCGGCCCAGCACCATTGCCTTCAGCAGGGCCTGCATCGGTGCGTCGAAGGTGCCCTTGGCGAGCAGTTCGTCGGGGGTGAACGGGTCCTTGCGGAACTTGCGGATGGACACCATCGGCCCGTCCACCGCCAGTGGCGAGATGATCGCGTTGAGGCGGCCGCCGTTGGGCAGGCGCGCATCGACCATCGGATTGGAATCATCCAGTCGGCGGCCAAGCGGCGCGAGGATGCGGCGCAGGATGCGCAGCAGGTGGGTGTCATCGGTGAAGCGCTGGGTGGCACGCCGGAGCTGGCCACCCTGCGAAACGTGCACGTCCTTGAAACCGTTGATCAGGATGTCTTCGATGGAGGGGTCGTGGAGCAGGTCGTCCAGCGGGCCGAAACCGGTCAGCTCCTTGACCAGGCCCTCGGCAACCACCTGCATCTCTTCTTCGTTGATCGGGATGCGCCATTCCTGGATGAAGCCCACGGTCTGTACCTGCACCCAGCGGGCGATGGTATCCGGGGCCCAGGAATCGATGTCGATGCGCTCGTCCTCGATGCTGTTGAGCAGGTGCTCATGCGCGGCCGACAGCACCTTCTGGTACTGCTCGGTCTGTGCGAACGGCAGGTGGCCCGGGCTTTCGTGCAGCAGCGGGCGGGCAACGGCATGCGGGAACGGGGTTACCTTGTCTTCCATTGCGATCCACCCAGGGCAAGGGAGAGTCTTTCCCGCAGGCCATGCGGCTGGACCGGGCAGGCAGCCGGGTCCAGCCGTGACACAAGCGGGGCGAGGGCACGCAGGTAGGGATCGCGCGGCGCATCCTGCAGCAGCAGGCGGCCCTGGCTGGCGGCAAGGCGCACACGCGGTCGTTCAGGCAATGTCGCCAGCAACGGCAGTTCGAAGCGGCGTGCGATCTGTTCCGGGCTCATGCCGCTGCTGTCGTCGTGGCGGTTGATCACCAGTTGCAGGCGTTTCTCGCGCTCGCGCTGGCCTGCAAGATGCTTCAGTGCCTGGTCCAGCGAGACCAGCGTGGCGATCGACGCATCGGTGACCAGCCAGATCTCGTCTGCCTGGTCCAGCAACAGCGGCGGCAGCTGCCGCAGCGGGCAGCCGCCGGCATCACACAGCACGCTGGCGAACACCCCGCGCAGGCGCTGCAGCAGCGCGCCAGGGTCGGACGGGGGCACGGCATCACTGCCGCCGGCACGGTCCAGCAGCACCAGCCCGGAGTCATGGCGCGCCATCGCGGTGCGTGCGAGGGTGGCGTCGATGCGGCTGGCGTTGCGCAGCGCATCCTCGTAGTGGAAGCGGCTGTCGAGATTGAGGTACAGCGCAAGGTCACCGGCGGGCTGCGCCAGTTCCATCAGCAGGCCGTCCTGCTGCACTGCATCGCCCTGGGCGAGGGCCCGCGTCTGTTGCGCCAGCACCGAAAGATGTGCGGCCAGGGTACTGGTGCCGACGCCTGCGCGCACGCCCAGCAGCACGATCAGGCGCGCCTTGTGCGCGTGCTGCGCCACCGCGGCCGGGCGCGGTGACAGCGCACGCCGCAGGGCCGCCTCGATGCCGGCGTTGTCACTGTCCAGGTCCAGCACATCGCGCAGGCCGGCGCGCAGCGCGATCACCACGCCTTCGACCTGGCCGGCGCTGGTGGCGCCGACCGCGACCAGCGCCAGGTCCGGTTGGGTCTGCTGCAGCTGCTGTGCCAGGACGCTCGAGGCAGCCGCGTGCTCGGGCCGGAAGTCAAGCAGCACCAGGCTCTGCGGGCCGCGTTGCAGGTCCTGCGCAGACGTCGGCGCACTGCTGTCCTGCCAGTGCAGGGTGGTGGTCGGCGGCAGCTTGGCGGCCAGCCGGGGCAGCAGTTCGCGGTCGATGCCGTACAGGACCAGGTTCATCGGCGGTCCTTGCGGATGCAGCGGCTGGGCGGTGGCGTAGGGCATGGGCGTGGTTCCGCAGGCGTCATGGAAGTCAGCGCGAGAAGCCGGGCACCGGGTCCTGGCTGACCGGCCCCAGCAACCACGCCCCCCATTCGGGAAGATGCGGCTTGGCTTCGCGCTCGCCAGGCAGCGGCAGCTCGGTGTTGCGTGCCAGCGGCTGCACCAGACGCGGGGTGACGATGATCACCAGCTCCTTGTCCTGGCGCTTGTAGTCGAAGTTACGGAAGAACGAACCAATGATCGGCAGGTCGCCCAACAGTGGAATCTTGTTGACGTTGGAGACGATGTTGGAGCTGACCAGGCCACCGATGACGAAGCTCTCGCCATCACCCAGCTCGACCGTGGTATCTGCGCGACGAGTGGTGATCGAGGGAATCTGCACGTTGTTGAGCACGATCGCGTTGCTGTAGTCGAGGTCGCTCGCCTCCGGCGCGACCTTCAGCGCGATCCGGTTCGGCGCCAGTACCGTTGGGGTCACGGTCAAGCCGATGCCGAAGGGCTTGTAGGTGATGGTGGTGGTGCCAAGCCCCTGCGGCTCCAGGATCGGCAGCTCGCCACCGGCCAGGAAGCTGGCGCTCTGGCCGGACAGTGCCACCAGCGTCGGCTCGGCCAGCACGCGGGCCATGCCATTGCTCTGCAGCAGTTCGACATCGGCGTTCCACAGTCCCTTGGTCGAGCCGAACACCAGCCGGAACGCCGAGGAAATCGGCGACACGGCCTCGTTGCTGCTGTTGCCTTCCTTCATGCCGGGCAGCAGGCCGGTATTGCCGGGCAGGCCAGTGCCGGGCCGCGCGAAGCCATAGGCGAAGCCCCCGTTGCGGTTCTGGAAGTTGATGCCGATCTGCTTCATCGCGGTCTTGTTGAACTCGACCACCTTGACCTCGACCTGGACCACGCCCCCACTGTTGATGGTGGACGCATCGGCAAGCATGCCGTCCTTGCCCAGCGCCATCGCCGCAGTGCGCTGTTCCTGCATGTGCGTGAGCATGCTGTCGGTGCTTCCCTGCAGGAGGCCCTGCTGGTCCTGCTGGGTGAACACCAGCCCGGTACCGCCGGTGCTTGCAGCGCCCTGTACGGCGCTCTGCACCCGTACCGTCAACCGCTGTGGCTCGGCCTGTCTGCGGTGCCACAGCAGCAGGGTGGTGGTACCGGGCATCTTGCCGACCAGCAGCGCCTGGCGCTGCCCGCGCAGCATCACGATGTCGGCCACACCCGGGTCGGCAATGGCCACCCGCTCCAGGTCGGCCGGCAGGTTCCAGGGACGCTGCTCGCGCGCCTGCAGCACCAGGTCATCGGCGGCCACGCTCGTTGCCGGCGCCAGCAGCACCAGCAGCAGGGCCAGCCAGCGCTGGCGGAGGGAGAGGCGTGGACGGCGGCGACGTTCGGTCATGGATGCACTCGATGCAGGTCAAAGGGAGGCACGGGATGCGGAACTGTCGCCGCGGATGATCTCGATCCCCGACGCGCGCGGTGCACTGCGACGTGGCGCCGGCGCGCGCGACGGTGAATCCGGGGTGCCGCGTTGCGGTGCACTGCCACGTCCGGCCAGCGCGTCGCTGTCGATACCGGCAAAGGCGTGGTTCTCCGGCCGCTGCAGGGCGAGCTGCTGTTCGGCGTCGAGCCCACGCAGCGGGTCGATCACTCCGCGCGATTGCGGGAACAACGCCAGGTCGGGCAGGCCGGTATCGGCGGGATTGCGCAGGGCCAGGAAAAGTTTGCCCTGCTGCGCACCCAGCAGCAGCCGGTTGGCGTCGGCCACTGGTACCGCAAGCACCGCGCTGCGTGCGGGTTGCGGCGCTTCATTGCTGCTGCTCTGCGTGCTGCCACTTCCGGTGATGTCGGCAGCGCGCGGGTCGTTGCGGGTGTCGGCCTCGCTGTCGGAAGTAGTCTCTGTGGCCACCGGCACGATGTCCTGCTGGCCGTAGCTCAGGACGCGCAGGCGCGACAGCAGCAGGCGCGTCTGCGCGGCTTCGCCAGGGCTGTTGATGTTGGGCTGGGCGTTGCGGAGGTTGAGGAAGACGTCGACGAAATCACCGGGAAGGATGCGGTTGCCGGCACCGACCAGTTCGTCCACGGGCACGGCCAGTGCACGCTCGCCCGGCCGCAGCTGCAGCGAGAAGCCCTGAGCCAACGCGCTGCCGTTGATCACACTGCCTTCGGCAATGTCCTGCACCGGCACCTTGCCGGTCACGGCGGCAATGCTGGTAGCGGCGCCGGGGACGGGTGAGGTGCGCTGGGCCAGGCGCAGGCCGTTGGCGCTGATCGGCTCGCCCGCAGGCAGGCGTGCCACGGCTTCGACCACGGTGATCGCCTGGGCCTCGTTGTGAGCGACTGGCGCGACCGTTGCAGGTGCGGCGGGTTTGCGCCCGATCATGAAGGCGATCAGCGCCAGCAGCACGGCCAGGCCGATCAGGGCGACGGCAGCGATGCGGGTCAACTTGAGCATGGAACCGTCTCCAAAGTACCGATCATCAATTGCCGCTGCCGAGATCGAGCTGCGCGACCGCGACGCTGCGGATGGGGGCCTGCATCACCCACTTGTAGAGCGTGGCGGTGCCGGGCAGGAAGGGATGGTTGGCGTAGTCGTAGCTGACCGTCACGGTCATGCACTGGGCCGTGGCCAGACCGGCGCAGGGCGCCTGTGCCGACACCACGATGGCGTTGCTGCCCCCCGCGCTGCAGTCCACGTTCTGTCTGGAAAACTGCAGCAACCATTGCATCGAGGTGCGTGCGGCGACGCAGGCGGCTGTGCGTCGTTCGCTGGCGGTGCCGTAGCGCAGCGAGGCGCGCGCGCCTTCGGCCGAGGCGCTGGCCAGGGTCTGTTGCGCCGCCATGATCATCACCCCGGAGAAGGTGAACAGCAGCAGCGGCAACAGGCCGAGCATCAGCATCAGGGCGAACTCGATGCTGGCGACACCGCGTTGCAGGCGTGGGCTGCGGATGTTCATGGTGCACCTCCGTAGATGCTGGCCAGCACCCAGCCGATGGCGGCCAGTGCCAGGTAGGCTGCATAGGGAATGCCACGTCGTCCCTGGCGGGCGGCTTGCATGTCACGCAGCACCGGATGCGCTTGCCACTGCGTGCTGGTGCGATTGACCTGCATCTGCAGGTGACCGGGCAGCAGCACGCCCAGGCGGCGACCGGCCAGCACCAGCACGGCATGCAACCCAGCCGTGAGGCTCGCTACCAGCCAGACCGGCAGCAGCGCCTGCCAGCCCAGCATCAGGCCCAGCACGGCAAAGAACTTCACGTCCCCGGCGCCCATCAAGCGCAGGGCATGGAACGGCAGCAGCGCCAACAGGCCGATCGCCGCGCCGGCAAGGTGGGGCAGCCACGGCTGGCGCGGCGCACTGAACTGGCCGACCACGATCACCGCAGTGGCGATCACGCATGCGGCGACCAGCCAGTTGTTGGGCACTCGACGGGCATACAGATCACTGATCGCGATCCGCAGGCACACGCCGATGGCCAACAATCCCAGCACTGTCATCGCACACTCCATCGTCCGTCACTGGACGGTCTTCGCCTGGTTCCATGCGCCCCGCCGTCGCGGCTCTGCCGGCCGCGCGCGGTCGCCGCTCAGGTCGTCGAGCCCGAAGCCTTGGTGGCCAGTGCGGAGAGGTTCTTGAACAGCGTTTCGAAGAACCCCTTGATCTGGTCGTTACCGACCGCAATCAGGACGCCAGCTATCACGGCAGCCAGCAGCCCGTACTCGAGCGCGGTGACGCCGTCTTCTTCCTTCAGGAATTTGCGGATCGATGCGTTCATGACCAATGTCTCCCTCTACCTGTCTGCGGATGCAGTACACCTGCGTTGGGCGGTGGCCCGGCTCCGCCGGGATCGTCCGTGGGCCTCCGCGCGTCCTGGCGGAGGAGGCACGGCGGGATAGGCCCGCTGTGCTCAAGCAGGGTGATCGTTTCCAGGCGGGACATCGGCCGCACGGTCGCGACCGGACGGCCCGGGGCCGGTGGTCGAGGCATCCAATGATGCGTGCGTGGTCATGCTGTCCCCCTGGGTGCGGCCAGATCAGATGGCTCGATCACCGTAATGTCGACTTTGCCTGAATGGCGGTTGGCTGCAACCGGAACCTATATGCAAATTCGGCAGAAACCCCGGAAGCCTGAAAATTTCAGATGGTTTTTGTGACGAAAATCCGTTCGCAGGCAAAACGATTCATTGTCGTGCAGATAATGTGATTTGCCTTGTGGTTCCATGCGAAAACCGTGCCACCTGCTCAGACATTTTCTTCACTTGTGTATCCCGTTTCATCATTCAGCGCCGCGGGTTTACCTTTGCCGATTATTGGGCATACTCGTATTCAAGCTCTTGCATTGATTTGTACGATCGCATCGACGCCGGCGCTGTCGGCGTGGCAACGGAAATGGATTCTGGATCGTTGCGCGCCCTGTCAGGCAGTGGGGGCCGCAGCGGATGGCGGATCAACGGGGGGACAACACTGTCATGGTCGATGGTGGGGTAGAGGACAGCGACGACAGCGGCCTTCGGTCGATAGACCTGGCCACGCTGAGCGGCGTGCTTCGCGTCTGCGATGTCGAACTGCTGCTGCTGGATGGCAACGGGCCACGGGCGGCGTTCGCTTCGCGCGTGCACGAGGAAGCCCTGTTCTGCAGCATCAGCTGCGGCTTCCATTGCCGTGGCCGTTTCATGCTGCCGCCGGACTGGGCGATGCTGGGGTACCTGCACGCCACCGATGAAACGATGAGCTGGTGCCACGGCGTGCCGCTCTCGCCGGGCATGGCGCTGACGATCATGCCGGAGGGCATCAGTGAGTTCACCCTGAGCCCGGGCACGCACATGACCCTGATGCTGGTGCCGGTGGCCCGCGTCCAGCGCAAGCTGACCGAACTGAGCCTGCGCAGCACGCCACCTGCTGGCCAGGCACTTTCGCTGTTCAACCTGGCCAGCGATGCCACGCCGCTGGCACGCCATTACCAGCAGCTGCACCTGCAGCTGGGGCAGGGTGCAGGCCTGCAGCCGGATGAGACCGAGAACCTGCTGCATGAGCATGTGCAGGCCCTGCTGGGCGCCGGTGCGGCGGATCGCCCGGGCTGCACCCGTGCGCGGCGCACGCATTATCTGATCGCGCAGCGTGCAGAGAACTTCATGCGGCTCAACCTGCGTCGCAATATCTACATGAACGAGATCTGCGATGCCGCCGGCGTCAGCGAGCGCGGCCTGCGCTATGCGTTCGAGGACCTGTTTGGAACCTCGCCGAACCGCTACCTCTCCATGCTGCGCCTGTGCGCGGCCTGCCGCAGCCTGTCGATGGCGGACTCCAGCCGTCGCTCGGTGAAGGCGATCGCCCTGAGCTGCGGGCTGTGGGACCTGTCGCGCTTCGCCGACAATTACCGCAAGGTATTCGGCGAACTGCCGTGCGACACCCTGATGCGCGCACCCGCGCAGATCGGCCAACCGGCCTGATCCAGGCCCGGCAAGGGTTTTTGCGGAGTTTATGCCGGAATTGCGTATCCGCTTGCCGATCGTGTTGCCGCTTATGCATAGCCGGCTGCCGATTCCGGCCGTGGATTTGCCGGAATGCGCGATTGCCGTGCCGGATTGAAGTGCACCGCCCTCGTTGCAACCGCTGGAATGTCAGTCACCTGCCTAGCGGCAAGTCCACTGACATTCCAGTTGTTCGCCTACGGGGGAAATGCTCATGAACCGCATCTACCGGCGTGTATGGAACCGCCAGCTCAATGCTCTGGTTGTGGCCTCGGAACTGGCCACCGGCGACAGCGGCGGCAGCGCCGCACGCGATCCGCGCGCCTTCCTGCTGATGCCCACGGCCCTGGCCCTGGCACTGCTGTGTGCGCTGGCCAGCGGCCATGCAGGGGCCTCGGAAACCAATCAATCGCTGCGTGACCTGCAAGCACTCGCGGCAAAGTATGCGCAGCCGATGCCGGTCAAGGTTGACGCGGAAGTGGCCCTGACTGCCGCCGCGCGACAGGCGCAGAACAGCCCCGCACTCAGCGCGGATGCTCGTCTGGGCCTGCAGTTGAACACCACGTCGCTGCCGGTGGTACGTGACGTGTTGCCGGCCACCGTGCAGGTGAAGCTGGCAGCGAACACCGTGCCGAAACAGGTGGCCGTGCCGGCACTGGCGGCTGATGTCCGCGCCAATGTTGGCGTGGGCAACGCTGCGGCCAGGGCGGCACAGGTGGATGCATCGCTGGCTGCGCACGTTGCGCCCGGCGCGCAGGCGCCGCTGGGCGTTGCTGCCAATGCGCGCGCCAGGGCCAAGGTCGGCATCGCTGGCCGCCAGGTCGCTGCGATCGATACGGGTGCCCAAGCGGCCGCCGGCCTCAGCGGTGCAGCCGCCGGATCACTGCCTGGGCTGAAAGCCACCGTCGACGGCAAGGCCGACACGCATCTGGCGGTCGCTGGCCATCACATCGAGGGGCATGGCCAGGCCCGGGCGACGGCGGCAGTCACGCTGCCGGCCAAGGAAGAACTGCCGGGTGAAACCCATGATCGTGCCATCAGTGCCGCGTTCGATGCCGGCGTCGCCGGCAAGGTGCGCGTGCAGGCGCCAGACGGCCAGGAGGTAGTGGCCGATCGCAATCTGAAGCTGGCCGGACAGGCGACGGTGGCCGCACAGCACAGCGCGCTGGGCGTCGGCAACCTGGTCGGTGGTGCGGTGGGTGCTGTCGGCGGGACGCTTCACGGTGCCGCGGGCGCAGTTGGTAGCGCGGTGGGTGGCGCGCTGAACGGTACTGTCGCTACCGTTGGCGGCGCACTGAACGGCACCGTCGGCCAGGTCGGCGGCGCACTTGGCGGCACGCTCAACAGCACGGTAGGCGCGGTCGGTGGCGCAGTTGGCGGTGCACTGAACGGCACCGTCGGCCAGGTCGGCAGCGCAGTGGGCGGCACGCTCAACAACACCGTCGGTGCAGTCGGTGGCGCGCTGAACGGTACTGTCGGTACCGTTGGCGGCGCACTGAACGGCACCGTCGGCCAGGTCGGCGGCGCACTTGGCGGCACGCTCAACAACACGGTAGGCGCGGTCGGTGGCGCAGTTGGCGGTGCACTGAACGGCACTGTCGGTACCGTTGGAAGTGCAGTGGGCGGCACCGTCGGCCAGGTCGGCAGCGCAGTGGGCGGCACGCTCAACAACACCGTCGGTGCAGTCGGTGGCGTGCTGAACGGTACTGTCGGCAGTGCGGTGGGTGGTGCTCTGAACGGCACTGTCGGCCAGGTCGGCAGCGCAGTGGGTGGCACGCTCAACAACACGGTGGGCGCAGTCGGTGGCGCAGTTGGCGGTGCTCTGAACGGCACTGTCGGTACCGTTGGAAGTGCAGTGGGCGGCACGCTCAACAACACCGTCGGCACGGTTGGCGGCGCCGTGGGCGGCATTCTCAACGGCGCCACCGGCAGCCCCACCGGCGACCTGGGCGGCGTGCTGGGCAGTGTCGGAAGCGCGGTGGGCAACCTGCTCAACGGCAATCTCAATGGCACCGTCGGCAACCTGGGCAGCGCCGTGGGGGGCCTGGTGGGAGGCACGCTGGGCAGCCTCGGCCTGACCCAACCCTCGGCGATTCCGCCAACCAGTCCGAAGGCGCCCGCGCCGGCCGACCCGAATGCTGGCCTGATCATCGGCACCGGTGGCCTGGTCGGCAATGTCGGCCAGCTGATCGGGCCGACCACCACCAGCCTGTTCGGCGGCAACGGCTACCTGAGCAACGGCAATCTCAAGCTCAGCAACGCCAACGTCATGCAGACCTATTCGACGGTCAATGTGCTGGGCCTGCCGGTGGTCAACCTGTCGCCGGTCGGCAGCACGCTCAACGGCCTGGGCGGCGCAGCCACGGGCGGCAGCTCGCACCTGACCCTGATCGGTGGCGTGACCTCCGACAGTTACATCTACAACATCAACAACGGCAATCCCGGTGGCCTGCTGGGCCTCCTTCTGCCAACCGACTCGCCGGCGTGGGCGGCCAAGTGCCTGGACATCGCGCTGGCCGATATTTCCTGCTGGGCGGTCAACGCGGCACAGGACTACCAGGTGTTGATGGGCGATGGCGCCTTCGCCAACGGGTCCAAGGAAGTGGTGATCGGTGCCAATGCACGCCATGAACTGCCGAAGGTCGATGCCAATGTCGCCTTCCCCGGCGATGGCGTCAACGATCCCAGCAATCCGACCGGCGTGCCGACGGCCGACTATGCCGCCCGCATGGGCCACTCGGTCGTCGTCGGTGACAGTGCCGTGGGCACCGCCAACGGACAGACCCTGCTGGGTGCCGAAGCTACTTCAAACCAGGCCAACTCGGTCGCGCTGGGTTACCGCTCCGCTGCACTGCGCGGCGCGCAGGCCAGCTACAGCGCCTACGGCCTCACCGCACCGCAGGTTTCGGCCGGCGAAGTGTCGGTGGGCACGGCCGGTGGTGGCGAGCGCCAGATCACCAACCTTGCCGCGGGCAGCGCCAATACCGATGCTGTCAACGTGGCCCAGCTGAAGGGCGCCATCAGTCTGATCGACGATGTGGCCTCCGCAGCGGTCACCTATGACCTGGATGGCTCGGGCAACCCGAACTATCGCCGGGTCACGCTCGGCGCAGGCACCGGCACCACCACCATCGGCAATCTTGCCGCTGGCGCGGTCACCGCCGGCAGCCTGGAGGCGGTCAACGGTGGCCAGCTGGCGGCGACCAACAGTGCCATCGCCAGTTTCTTCGGTGGTCGTGCGGCTTTCGATCCGGCCAGCGGCATCTTTACTGCACCGTTGTTCGAGATCAGCACGATCTCCACTGGCGGTGCCATCGCCAAGGGCCTGTATGAGAATGCCACCGATGCCTTCGCCGCAGTCGATGGCTCGCTGGTCAACCTCAACACGCAGATCACCGACATCCGCAACGGTGGCACCAAGTACCTGCGGGTGAACTCGACCGGCACTGAGGCGGTGGCCAGCGGCGCCGACTCGATCGCGGTGGGTACCAATGCCCGCGCCACTGCCGCCAACAGCATCGCGGTCGGCGCCGGCAGCCTGGCCGACCGTGCCAACAGTGTCTCCATCGGTGCGGCCGGTGCCGAGCGCCAGGTCACCAACATGGCCGCCGGCACGGCGGCGACCGATGCGGTCAACGTGGGCCAGCTGCAGGCCTCGGAGCAGGGCGCCCTGCGCTATGACCTCAACGGCGACGGCAGCGTCAACTACGCCAGCGCCACGTTGGGCCAGACCGGCACGGCAACCACGCTGCGCAACCTTGGCCCGGGCCAGGTCAGTGCCACCAGCAGTGAGGCCATCAATGGTGCCCAGCTGTTTGCCGCCAACCAGGCGGTGGCCACCCATCTGGGCGGTGGTGCCGCGGTCGATGCCAACGGCGTACTGACCGCACCGACCTACTCGATCAACAACGTCGCCGCCAACGGCACGATCACCAAGGGCAACTACAACGACGTCGGTACCGCCTTCGATGCGGTCAGCAACTCGCTGGCCAACGTCGCGGACCAGACCGGCGAGATCGACAAGCTGGCCGTTAAGTACGACGTCGATGGCAGTGGCAACGTGCTCAACAGCGTGACGCTGACGGGTACCGGCACCGGCGCGGTGAAGATCACCAACGTCGCCGCCGGCAGCATCCTGGCCGGCAGCAGTGATGCCATCACCGGCGACCAGCTGTTCAGCACGAACAGCACCATCGCCACCTACTTCGGTGGCACCACCGCCTACAACGGCACCACCAACGTGTGGACCGCGCCGACGTTCAGCATCTCCAGCATCGCCACCGATGGCACCTTCACCAGCGGCGATTACAACAACGTCACCGCCGCCTTCACCGCTGTCGACGGCTCGCTGAAGGTCCTCAACCAGCGCATCACCAATGGCGGTGGTGGCAGTGCGTACCTGGCGGTCAACTCAACGGCGGCCGCAGCCACTGCAGCCGGTGCGGAAGCCGTGGCGGTCGGTCCGCAGGCCAGTGCCGCCGGTGCCAACAGCGTGGCGGTCGGCAACGGTGCCAGCAGCAGTGCCGGTAACAGCGTGGCGCTGGGCGCCGGTTCGGTCGCCAGCGTCGGTGCACAGAGCGGCTACACCGGCGCCTACGGGCAGACCGGTGCCAGCAACTCGGCCGGTGAGGTCTCGGTCGGCAGCACCGGCAGCGAACGCAAGATCACCCATGTTGCCGACGGCTCGGACACCTACGACGCGACCAATGTCGGCCAACTCAAGAACGGCGTGAACTACGCCATCGACGAGTCGAAGAAGTACACCGACCAGAAGATCCAGAACATCACCAACGTGGCGGGCAGCTTCCGCGCCAACAACACCAACAACCTGGCCGATCCGTCCGCCAGCGGCGCCAACTCGGCCGCCGGTGGTGCAGGCTCCACTGCCGCCGGTGCCAACTCGACCGCGCTGGGCAATGGTTCGCAGGCGCAGGCCGACAACTCGGTGGCGCTGGGTGCGGGTTCGGTGGCGAACCGGGCCAACACGGTCTCTGTCGGTGCCGCCGGTGCCGAACGCCAGGTGGTCAACGTGGCAGACGGCTCGCAGGCCACCGATGCGGTCAACGTGCGCCAGCTGCAGGCTTCGCAGCAGGGCACGATCCGCTACGACACCACGGTGAACGGCGCGACCAACTACAACAGTGTCACCCTGGGCAGCACCAGCAGCGGCCCGACCACGGTGCGCAACGTCGCCGCCGGTACTGCTGGCACCGATGCCGTCAACGTCGACCAGCTGAAGTCGGGCATGGCGCAGACCCTGGACTGGTCCAAGGCCTACACCGACGAGCGCATGGGCGGCTTCGAGCGCGACCTGCGCAAGACCGACAATCGTGCTTCGGCCGGTATCGCGTCGGCGATGGCCACCGCAGCGCTGCCGCAGCCGAGCGAGGCGGGCCGCAGCATGGCCTCGATCGCGGCTGGCAGCTACAACGGCGAATCGGGCGTGGCGGTCGGTATCTCCGGTGTCTCCGAGGGCGGCCGCTGGATCTACAAGTTCAGCGGTTCGACCAACAGCCGTGGCGAGGCCGGTGTGGCCGTCGGTGCCGGCATCCAGTGGTAATCCCCGCCGCCGGGCCGCACCCGCGGCCCGGCATCGCGGAAACGTCTACAGGGGGAACGACATGAAACAGCATCGCATCGCCCGCGCCGGCCAATGTGCCGCCACGCTGGGCCTGATCCTGGGGATGGGCCTGCTGGCCGCCTGCCGCAGCCATGCGCCGGCCGCCGACGGTCCTGCCGACGCCACCGCCGTGCACTTCCCGGAGGCCTCCAAGGCCTCGCTGAAGGAAGGCATCTATCCCGACGTCGCCGACCTGCGCCGCTTCGCGCCGGGCATGAGCAAGCGGCAGCTGTACACGCTGCTGGGCACGCCGCACTTCAATGAAGGCATGTGGGGCGTGCGCGAGTGGAACTACCTGTTCAACTTCCGCACCGCGTAGGGCGCGGAGTACTTCACCTGCCAGTTCCAGGTGCGCTTCGACAGCAAGGGCATCGCGCAGGGCGGGTATTGGAAGCCGGAATCGTGCGCGGCCGTGCTCGAACCGCCGCGGCCACCGGCGCCGCTGGCACCGGCACCGCTGCCGGAACAGCCGCTGCGGCTGTCGGCCGACGCGCTGTTCGGCTTCGACAGCGCGGTGCTCAGCGCCGAAGGCCAGCAGGCGGTGCAGGGCATCCTGGCGCAGGTACGCGAGGCCGCGCAGGTGCAGTCGATCAGGGTAACCGGCTACACCGACCGCATCGGCAGCGCCAGCTACAACCAGGCACTGTCGCAGCGCCGCGCCGATGCCGTGCGCAACGCGCTGGTGCAGGGGGGCGTGCCTGCAGCCAGCATCAGTGCCGAAGGACGCGGCGCGGCCGAGCCGATCGTGCAGTGTGAACAGCGGAACCGGCGCGAGCTGATTGCCTGCCTGGCGCCGAACCGGCGCGTGCAGATCGCCGGGATGGCCCAGCCACATTGACCTCCTGCGCCGGGGCGGTGTCCCGGCATCCCGAGTCCCCCCTGACCGCCGGCAGGCGTGGCAACGTCTCCCCCGTCGTCCACGCCTGCCTGCGGCTCAGGTTCTCAAATGGTGCACGCGATGAATGCCCAATTCCTGCCCCTCTCCATGAAGACGGAAGCTACGCTCAGCGTGTACGGCCAGCTCGGCAACCATGCCGTGGTGCGCATCCCCGGTCGGCGACTGCCAGGCCTGATCCTGCAGGCCGACACCGTGGCGGGGTTCCTGGCCCAGCTGCAGGAAGCCCAGGCCTGCCTGCGCAGTGGCCGCGCGCAGCGCACCGATGCCGAGCTGGACATGCTGATCGACGTGCTGCAGCAGTGGTACGCCCTGATCGAATCGCGCCTGGCCGACGCCGGCGAGGCCCTCTAGCAAAAAAAGGGGACGGAGGGGATTAAGTCGTTTCCGGCACAGCCGGGGCATATGCGACTTAATCCCCTCCGTCCCCTTTTTTCAAGCGCGGGCGCGGATCAACCAACAGGCGGCATCCACACGAACGCGGTCACCTTCGATGAACGGCGCGAATGCGGCCAATGCTTTTCCGCGAAGCATTGTGGCGCGGGCTTCCGGCATCGATCGCAGGGCCAGTCCCAACGGTCCCAGGTGGCCGACATAGGTCGGCAGGTCTTCGCGGGCGAGCGAACAGGGCAGGTCCACCGCAACCACTTCCACGTCATTCCAGCCGGCGGCCTGCAACAGGCGCTGCACGCGCTCGCCATCGGCAAAAGCGAACTGTCCCGGTGCGCCGGGTACGCGGGGCGGGAGATCCAGTACATCGCCGATCGCGCGCTCGGCCGTGGTCATGAATGGATTTTCGTCGGCACTGCGCCAGGCGATGAAGCGCAGCCCAGCGCCGGGTGTCGTGGCACGATGCAGGTTGGCGAACGCGGCCTGGCTGTCCTCGAAGAACATGACGCCCAGCCGCGACTGGATCCAGTCGAAGTGCGCGGGCGGCAGCGGATGGCGCTGCGCGTCTGCCACGATCAAGTCCGCGTCCAGTCCCGCAGCCTCGGCGCGCTGGCGGGCCAGCGCCAGCATCGGCGCGGAGATGTCCAGGCCGGTGCAATGTGCCGCAGGGCGCGCTGCGGCCGCGGCCAGCAGGCTGGCGCCGGTGCCGCAGCCGATGTCGAGCAGTTCGGTAACGGTCTCAGGAAGTTCGGTGACCAGCAGGTCAGCCATCGGCTGGAACAGGCCGTCAAGAACAGCCTGTTGCGCAACCCACGCCTGGCCGCCAGGGCCGTTCCACAGGGCGTACTGATCAATGGGAGATGTGCTGGCCATGGCCTTGCCTCGCCGGGTAGTTGCCCATAGCTTGGTGCTTGAAGGTCACTTGAGGTCAAGCCCGTGCGCGAACTGGATATCGGCGAGGTGGTCAAGCGCAGTGGCGTGCCGGCCTCGACCCTCCGCTACTACGAACAGCTGGGGTTGCTGCAGGCGCTGGGGCGCCGCGGCCTGCGCCGGCAGTACGACGCGCAGGTGCTGGAACGGCTGGCGCTGATCGGCCTGGGCCAGGCGGCCGGGCTGTCGTTGCAGCAGATCGGTGCATCGCTGCCGTCGCAGCAGGGGTGCATCTCACTCGACCGCGAGGCACTGCTGGCACAAGCGGAGGTGCTGCAGCGGCAGATCACCCGGTTGCAGCGGGTGCGCCGGCACCTGCAGCGCGCAGCGTCCTGCCCGCGGGCGGAGGATGCCCGCAAGTGCGGTTCGTTCCGGAAACTGTTGCGCGCGCAGCAGCGGATGGGCGGTTGAATCAATCGCGGGTACTGACTTCCCACGTGGCATGCAGCACGCCCGGCACCTGCTCCATCCGTGCCAGCACCACGTCCAGTTCATCGGCACTCACGGCCGTACTGACCAGCACTGCGATCACATCGGTAGGCGCGTCGGCATGCTCGACCACCTGCACATCGCCCACCGGATACTGCGCCGCTTCCAGCGCATCGACCAGGCGCTCGCGCACCCGCGGCACGGCGTCGGCATCCACGCTCAGGCGCACCTCGTAGGTGGCTTCGGTCGCTGCCTCGTTGATCGGAATGCGGTTGATGGCATTCACCAACGGCCGCAGCAGGGTGTTGCCGGCGATGATCAGCACGGTCAGCAGCACGCCCTCGGCCAGCATGTCCGCGCCGGTGCAGCTGCCGACCGCTGCAGAGCACCACAGGGTGGCGGCGGTGTTCAGGCCACGCACGTTCATGCCTTCCTTCATGATCACGCCGGCGCCGAGGAAGCCGACACCGGAGACCACGTAGGAGATCACCCGCACCGCCTCGGCACTGCCGGCGATGCGCATGCCGAGGTCGACGAAGGCGGCGGCACCAACTGCCACCAGCACGTTGGTGCGCAGGCCGGCGGTGCGTTGCCGGTACTGGCGCTCGGCACCGATCAACGTACCCAGCACGAAGGCGGCCAGCAGGCTGACCACGGTGTCGGCGAAAGGACCGGCCTGGAAGGTCTCAATGAAGCGCATGGCCGGAGTCTACCCGGTCGAAGTGACAGTAGATCCACGCCATGCGTGGATACCCGGAAGTGCCAGAAACGACTTAATCCCCTCCGTCCCCTTTTTCGGGGTCAGTCGGTGTCGTCGACGCGCTCGCCCATCAGTTCGCGCTGGCGCTTGTCCAGTTCCTCGGCATAGCGCTTGCGTACGAAGGCTTCGGACACCACGCCCAGCACCTGGCCGTCGGCGCCGACCACGGCCAGTTCATCGGCCTGGGTCTGGTCGAAGCGCTGCATCACGCTGACCACGTCCGCGGACGGCGACAGCGAGATGTCACGGTTCTCGGCAAGCTCACCGATCGCGGTCTCCGGCTTCACGCCATCGCCGTACACGCGTGGGATCTGCACGATGCCCGCGTAGTGGCCTTCGCTGTCGATCAGGATCACGCGGCTGCCCGAGCCCAACGGGAAGCGCTGGCGGAAGGCGGCGGCGTCGAGGTCAGCGGGAGCCGTGGAAACCCCTTTGCGCATCATCCGGCCGGCATTGAGGTTGTGCACCCAGCCGACGTCGCGCGCGCTCCTGATGGTTTCGCCACGCAGGTGCATGCGCCAGGTCGAGAACGAATAGCCGAACCACTGCCGCACCAGCGTGCTGGACACCAGCACTGCACTCATCACCACGCTGGTCAGCAGGAAATCGTGGGTGCCCTCCAGCACCAGCATGGCCATGGTCATTGGCGCACCGACCACGGCAGCGGCCAATGCGGCCATGCCGGCCAGCGCCGCAGAGGTGGCGTCGACCACGGGCACGCCAGTGGCCATGCCGAGCAGGCCCGCGAACAGCGCGCCGACCAGGGTGCCCATGAACAGCGAGGCAAAGAACAGGCCGCCGCGGAAGCCGAAGCCCAGCGAGATGCCCGAGGCCAGGCATTTCAGGGTCAGCAGGCCGCCGATCCCGATCAGCGGCAGATGCGTGGTCAGGTCAAGATGCAGCGCGCCGTGGCCTGACGACAGCACCTGTGGGCTTGCCATGGCCAGCGGGATCAGCAGCAGGCCGCCCACCACCGGCCGACCCCAGGCAGGCAGCGGGCTGCGCTTGACCGTGCCCTCGATCGAGGCGATGAGCCGCATGATGACAATGCCGACCATCGCGCAGCAGCAGCCGAGCAGGCCGTAGATGGCGTAGTCGGCGGCGCGCACGTCGATGGTCGAGGCGGCGGGCAGCAGGTAGGCCTCGATGCCGGCCTGGTCGGCCACAAACGCGCCGGCCAGCGCGGCGACCGCCACCGGGGCCAGTGCGGCCGGCGTGTAGGCGCCGATGACGATCTCGAAGGCGTAGAACGCCCCGGCCAACGGTGCGCCGAAGGCGGCGGCAATGGCGCCCGCGGCACCGGCACCGACCAGGATGCGCACGTCGTTGCGGCGCAGGCGCATCACCCGGCCCAACTGCGAGCCGCTGCCGGCGCCCATCTGCGTATACGAGGCTTCCAGCCCGACCGAAGCGCCGCAGCCGTTGGACAACAGGGTCTGGGTCAACACGATCAGGTTGTCGCGCATCGACATGCGGCCGCCATGCAGGGCATTGGCTTCCACCGCATCGAGCAGGGGCCGCTTGAGTCGCGTTGCCGCCAAACTGACCAGGCCCACCAGCAGGCCACCCAGCGGCAGCACCAGCAGCGCGGTCCAGGTCATCGAGGGCAGGGAGCTCAGGCGCATCCCTTCATCCAGCCCGTACAGCGTGCCCTGCAGCCAGCGTGCGATGCCGGACTGCAGCAGGGTCAGGTAGCCGGCAAGCAGGCCGACCAGCAGGGCAAGTGCGATGAACCACAGGTCGCTGCCGCGCAGCCGCAGGCGCAGGCCCTGGAAGGCCGAATGCAGGCGCGATGGCGAAACAGGCAGTGACATGGTGGCGGCATGATACGCCGCCACCGTGATCGCCACCGTCACTGCATCGGGCGGCTACCGCTTCAGAAGCGGTAGCGACCCTGCACGTAGAAGGTGCGCGGTGCGGCCACCATGCGGCCGGCGTTGCCATCGACGTTGCGGGTGTACCAGCGCGTGTCGGCCAGGTTGTTCACGCCCAGCGCGATCTCGCTGTCACCCAGGCCCGGCACCTGCCAGGCCACCTGCGCATTCCACAGGCGCACGCCCGGCACGCGGCCCACGCGCGCATCGGCGGTTTCTTCCCAGGTGTTGGCGGCATCGGAGAACTGGCCGCTCTGGTGGGTGCTGGAGACATTGAAGGTCCAGCCGGCCAGCGCGTAGCGGGCGCCGACGCTGTCGGTGTCGCGCGAGTAGAACGGCACGTCCAGGCCACGGTTGTCACCGGACTGCTGGACCGCCTTGGTCCAGGTGTAGTTGGCGTACAGCTCCAACCCGGCCAGCGCACTGTCCTCGGCGAAGTGGTACTCCACCGCGCTCTCCACGCCCTTGTGGTCGGTGGCGCCGATGTTCTGGAAGGTCGGCGGGGTGATGCCCGGCACCTGCAGGATCTGGTTGTCGAAGCGCATCTTGAACACGGTCACTTCCGCGCGCAGGGCGCCGTCCTGCCAGCGCGCGCCCAGCTCGGTGGTCCTGGCGATTTCCGGGTTCAGCGGGTTGCTGGCCGTCTGCGAATTGAGCTGGATGTTCTGCACCGGCCCGAACGAGGTGGTGTAGTTGCCGAACACGGTCAGCTGCGGAGTCAGCAGATAAGCGATGTTGAGCGAGGGCAGAGCCTTGTCGTTGCGGCTGCTGAAGGTCGCCGCGCCACCGGCCTGGCGGCGGTCCATGTCGATCCACTCCATGCGCACGCCCGGGGTGATCCGCCACTGGCCGATCGCGATGCGGTCGTCGATGTAGAACGCATGCGCATCGGTGGCGTTGTCGAAGCGGTTGGTGGCGCCGGCCACGCCGGTGCGGCGGGTGACGGTGTAGCTGCGGTCGTTGCCACGTTCGCGCAGGAAACGGTAGCCGGCGGTGATGTCGTGAACGCTTGCACCCCAATGCAGGCGCTGGGTGTAGCGCGGCTCGATGCCGAGCACGCGGTAGTCGCGCGGCTGCACGGTCAACTGGGTGTTGGCGGCGTTGATCAGCGAGCTGGCACGGGTGCTCTCGTTGTAATAAGCCAGCACCTCGAACTCGCTGTTGGCCGACAGCGTGTTGGTGTAGCCCAGGTCGATGCCGGTGCGGTGGCCCTTCCAGAAATCGGTGGGGCGGGTGTTCTGGAACGGATCGGCCTCGTACTGGTTGCGGGTCAGGCCGCCCGGGGTCAGCGAGCGCACATCGTAGTAGGACAGCTTGGCGCGCAGTTCCTGCTGCGCATCGATGGCGTAGGCGAACTTCAGCGCGAGATCATTGAAGCGGTCATCGCTGCCCCGGCGCCAGCCGCGACCATCCTGGCCGGAGTACAGCAGGGCCGCGCCCAGGCCATTGTCGCCGGTGCCGCCGAGGAAGGCGTTGTACTGGGTGCTGTCGCCGCCGCCGTGGTCGTAGGCGGTGTAGCGCACACCGGCTTCGCCATGCAGGCCGGTGCCGGTGGGAATGGCACGGGTACTGAAGTTGATGATGCCGCCCACGTTCTGCGGGCCGTAGCGTACCGCGCCGCCACCACGCACCACGTCGATCGATTCGATGTTTGACAGGCTGGCCGGCGCGAACGACAGCTGCGGCTGCCCATACGGCGCCACCGCCAGCGGCACGCCATCGAGCAGCACGGTCGAACGCGGCGAGTAGCGGCCGGTCAGGCCACGAACGCCGATGTTCAGCGACACGGAACTGCCGGCGGTGCCGGAGTTGTCGGTGACCTGCACGCCGGGGATGCGGCGCATGGCATCACCGATGCTGGCCGCGCCGCTGGCCTCGATGCGCTGGCGGTCGACCACCGTGCGTGCGCCGGCAAAGCGCTTGACGCTGTCATGCAGGCCGGTGCCGAGCCAGCTGCCCGAGACCTGGATGCTGTCCAGCGTAGCGGCGCTGTCCTGGGCAAGGGCGCGGGTGGCCGGAAGCAGGCACAGGGTGAGGGCAGCGGCCAGGGGCAGGCGGGCCGGTTGCAGGGCGTGGATGGCCATCGGTAGAGGTTGTGGAAGGTCGCAAATGAGAATTATTGCTGATTCCATTCGCTATTGGAATGCGCCCCCGGTTCATGCCCGTGCCCCGGTGATAGAGTGGGCGATTGTTTCCTGACCCGCTGAGATCCGCCATGTCCCAAGCCGCCTTCTACCCCGTCGGAACCCCTGGCCAACCGTGGGGAGCGGCGGAACGGGAGCTGTGGCGTGGCCGCCAGCAGCGCCTGCGTCGGTATGACAAGGAGGTGCTGCCGCGCATCGATTCGCTCGCATCGCGCTTCGACAAGGTGGCCTATGGCCAACTCGACTACGCCGGCGAGACCTATACCCTGTTTGCCCTGCGCAGCCGCGACTGGAACCCGGCGCTGCCGGCCGCACTGGTCACCGGTGGCGTGCACGGCTACGAGACCAGCGGCGTGATGGGCGCGCTGGAATTCCTCGAGAAGCACGCCGCCGACTATGCCGGCAAGGCCAACCTGCTGGTTGCGCCGTGCGTGAACCCGTGGGGTTTCGAGCGCATCAACCGCTGGAACTTCGATGCGATCGACCCGAACCGCAACTTCCGCGCCGATGGCCCGGCGCGTGAATCAACGGCGGTGATCGATCTGATCGCGCCGTACAAGGGCCAGTTCGTGCTGCACATCGACCTGCACGAAACCACCGACAGCGACGAGAGCGAGTTCCGCCCAGCGCTGGCCGCACGTGACGGCAAGCCGTTCGAGCCGGGCCTGATCCCTGATGGCTTCTACCTGGTGGATGACAGCGAGAACCCGCAGCCGGCCTTCCAGCAGGCGGTGATCGCTGCGGTGGAAAAGGTGACCCACATCGCCCCGGCCGACGACAAGGGCGAGATCATCGGCTCGCCGGTGGTGGCCCACGGCGTGATCGAGTATCCGCTGGTGAAGCTCGGACTGTGCGCGGGCATCACCGGTGCGAAGTTCACCACGACCACCGAGGTCTACCCGGACAGCCCACGGGCGACCCCGCAGCAGTGCAACGACGCGCAGGTGGCCGCGGTGTGCGCGGCGCTGGATTACGCGATCGCCCATCGTTGACCGGTAGTACCGGCCGCTGGCCGGCAACTGAAAAGGGGACGGAGGGGATCAAGTCGTTTGTGGCACAAACGACTTGATCCCCTCCGTCCCCTTTTTCGTGTCATCCCAACGCGTCGGCCCACCACAGTGCGGCCGGTCCCGGCGGCGCGTCGCGGCGCCAGAGCAGGTCGCTGTGGATGCGCCGCGGCCAGCCGGGCAGCGTCAGTTCCACCAGTCGCCCGCGGTCGTAACGCTGCACCAGTGCGCGGGGCAGTTCGGCCCAGCCGATGCCGTCCTCGGCCATCTCCATCACCATCAGATAGTCGGTGGCGGTCCAGGCCAGGCCGGTGACGATGTGGGATTGATCGACCTCCGCACTCAATCGCACCTGCCGGTGCCGCGCCAGCTGTGCGGCGCTGCGACGGCCGGCGCTGGCCAGTGGGTGCTCGCGCGCCACGTACACTGACAGTTCGCTGTGATGGGCCAACGGCCGGGCCATCAGGCCATCCGGATAGCTTTCCTGTTGCGGCAGCAGGCCCAGCGCGGCGCGGCCGCTGCCGACCAGCCCCAGCACGTCATCGCCTTCGGCATCCAGCCATTCCAGTTCGATCTCCGGGAATGCTTCGGCAAAGCGCTGCAGCACGCGCTGCTCCGGATCGAGCTGGTACACGTCGGAGAACACCACGGTCAGCCGCGCTTCGACCGGCGCGGCCAGGCGCACACTCAACTGCTGCAGGCGGGCATCGGCGGCGAGGATTTCCTGGGCATGGCCGAGGACCTGGCGCCCGGCCTCGGTCAACCGGGGGTAGCGCCCGCTGCGGTCGAACAGGCTCACCCCCAGGTCGGCCTCCAGATGGGCAATGGCGGTACTGACCGTTGACTGGGTCTTGCGCAGGCGGCGCGCCGCCGCTGAGAACGAGCCCAGCGCGGCGGCTTCCACGAAGGCCTGCAGGGATTCAGGGGAATAGGGCATTGATCCATCGCTCCTGTCGATGGGATCTATTTTGATGCCACCGTAAAAGGCGATGATACTGCCCGTCGTCGCCCCTGTCTGCGGGGCGTTCCGGACCCTCCACGCATGCCGTGGACCCATTGAGGAGGCGGCGCGGTCCCCGCCCTGTAAGGAGCTTCACATGTCCCGTACTGTTCCCGCCCGTGGCGCGCTGGCCGCCTGGGCCTGCCTGACCGTGGCGATCATCGCCGAGGTGGTCGGCACCTCGTTCATGGCCCATGCCGCCCGCGACGGCGGCTGGAGCGGCTACCTGATCATGGCCGGCGCACTGGCGCTGTCCTACTTCTTCCTGGCGCAGTCGGTGCGCCGCATCGCCGTGGGCGTGGCCTACGCGGTGTGGGAAGGCCTCGGCCTGACCCTGCTGACCGTGGTCGGCCTCACCGTGTTCGGTGAAAGCCTGTCGCTGCAGCAGCTGGCCGGTCTGGTGTTGGCGGTGGTCGGCATCGTCTGCGTCACCCTCGGGGAGGCGCACTGATGAATACCCTGGCCCTGTTTTTCGTGATCTGCTCGGCGTTGATCGACGTCGCCGCCAACATGATGGTGGCCAAGTCGGAAGGTTTCCGTCGTTGGCGCTGGGGCGTCGGCGCGATCGTCCTGGTCTGGATTGCCTTCGCCCTGCTGGGCCAGGCCGTACGCTACCTGGATCTGGCCACGGCCTATGCGATGTGGGGGGCGATCGGCGTGATCGGCACCGCCAGCTGCGGCCGCCTGTTGTTCGGTAACCGCCTGCGGCCGATCGGCTGGGTTGGCATCGCCCTGGTCACGGCGGCGGTACTGCTGCTCAGCACCGCCAAGTAGCAGCACGTCCGGTCGCGAGCGGGGCGGCGATGATGCAGCGATTTGCGAAGTCGCCCATGCTCATCGACACTGCGGTTTTCCACATGGAGTGCCCGCATGTTCAGCCACATCACCGTAGGAACGAACGACATGGATGCCGCACGTCGCTTCTACGACGCCCTGTTCGCCGCGATGGACGCGCGTGCGGGCGTGTTCGACGAGAAGGGACGGCTGCTGTACTTCAAGGATGGGCGGATGTTCGGTGTAACCGCGCCGATCGATGGGCAGCCAGCGTGCCATGCCAACGGTGGCACCATCGGTTTCAGTCTGGGCAGTGCAGAGGCCGTGCGTGCCTGGCAGGAAGCTGGAGTGGCTCACGGTGGCACCCCCATCGAAGATCCGCCCGGCGTCCGCAACATGTCCGGTCGGCAGGTGTTCCTGGCCTATCTGCGTGACCCGGATGGCAACAAGCTGTGTGCGGTGCATGTAATGTCGTGATCGGACAGGATGCGCGTGGCCGCGCCGCAGGCGGTGCGCGCGGCCCGTGCAAGCAAGGGTGCGTCGCAGCGCGCGCGTGATACCACGGAATGAGCGGACGGGCCTGCGACCACAGGCCGCAACTTCATGCTCTGTCCACTGCGGTTCAGCCAGAATCGGTCGGCTAACCCTTTGATCTACCGGAGAACGCCGCCCCATGGAAGTACTGGAGCCGCAACAATCCCCGGTGCGCACCCTTCGGCCTGTGTTCGCCTTCGCGGCGATCGTTGTCGTGGCGTTCGCGCTGTTCGTCAGCCTGTTCCCGCTCGGCGCGGGCCGCCTTCTGCTCAAGGCACAGGACTGGGCCGCCCTCAACGTCGGCTGGTACTACCTGCTGGCCATGACCCTGTACCTGGTGTTCGTGGTGGGCGTGGCGCTGTCCAAGTACGGTGGCATCAAGCTGGGTGCCGACCATGACGAGCCGGAGTTCAGTTACCTCTCATGGGCCGGCATGCTGTTCGCCGCCGGCATCAGCATCACCCTGTTCTTCTTCTGCGTATCCGAACCGCTGACCCACTACCTGCAGCCGCCGCAGGGCGATCCGGCCGCAGGCGAGGCTGGCGCGCGCCAGGCCATGCAGCTGCTGTTCCTGCACTGGGGCCTGCACGGCTGGGGCGTGTTCGCGCTGGCGGCGATGGCGATGGCCTACTTCGCCTATCGCCACAACCTGCCACTGGCCCTGCGCTCGGCGCTGTACCCGCTGATCGGCAAGCGCATCAATGGCCCGATCGGCTACACCGTGGATGCGCTGGGCATCGTCGCCACCGTATTCGGCATCGGTGCCGACATGGGCTTCGGCGTGCTGCACCTCAATGCCGGCCTCTCGCACCTGTTCGACATTCCGCACTCCAATCTGGTGCAGATCATCCTGGTGGTCAGCATGATGGGCGCGGCCGTGGCCGTGGCCGTGTCCGGCGTCGAGAAGGGCGTGCGCTGGATGGCCAACATCAACATGCTGCTGGCGATCGCGCTGGTGCAGTTCATGCTGTTCGCCGGGCCGACGCAGTACCTGTTCAGCACGCTGATGCAGAACCTGGGCGACTACCTGGGCAGCGTGATCGGCAAGAGTTTCGATGTGTACGCCTATGGCGGCCGACCGGAATGGCTGGGCGGCTGGACGGTGTTCTACTGGGCCTGGTGGATCGGCTGGGCACCGTTCGTCGGCCTGTTCATCGCGCGCATCTCACGTGGCCGCACCATCCGCGAATTCGTGTTCGGGGTGCTGCTGATCCCGCTCGGCTTCACCCTGGCCTGGCTGTCGATCTTCGGCAACAGCGCGCTGGACCAGGTGCTCCACCACGGCCAGCAGCAACTGGCGCAGCTGGCGGTGGATGACCCACCGACCGTGTTGTATGCACTGCTGGATGGCTACCCGTGGAGCCGCACGGTGATCGCGGTGACGGTGCTGGTGAGCTTCATCTTCTTCGTGACCTCCGCTGATTCGGGGGCGGTGGTGTTGTCCACGCTGTCGTCGCATGGTGGATCACCCGAAGACGATGGTCCGCGCTGGCTGCGGGTGTTCTGGGGCACAGTGATTGCGGTGCTGACCGCAGGGTTGTTGCTGGCCGGCAGCATCGATGCATTGAAATCGGCGGTGGTGCTGGCATCGCTGCCGTTCTCGGCGATCCTGCTGCTGATGATGTGGGGCCTGACCCGCGCGTTCAGTGACGAGTCGCACCGCAAGCGCGCGCTGCAGTACCGGCCGTCGCCGTTGATCGGAGACGATCGCCATCATCAGGGCTGGCGCCAGCGCCTGAGCCAGGCCATGCACTTCCCGGTGCGCGACCAGGTCTACCGCTTCATGGATGACACCGTGAAGCCGGCGATGGAGGCGGTGGCCGAACAGCTGCGCGGGCAGGGTTGGGATGTATCCACCCGCTTCGAGGCCGGCGACATGGAGCTGACGGTGAACCACGGCGAGCAGCAGGACTTCCTGTACCGGGTGATCCTGAGCGGTTACCTGACCCCGTCGTTCGCCGCACAGCAGCTGCGCAACCAGCGCTACTACCGCGCCGAGGTGCACCTGTTCGAAGGCAGCCAGGATTACGACCTGGTGGGCTACAGCCGCAAGCAGATCATCAACGACATCATCAGCCAGTACGAACGGCACCTGCAGTTCCTGCACCTGAGCAGGTGATGCGGTGGGTGCGGACCGTTGGTCCGCACACCTCTGTAGAGCCGAGCCCATGCTCGGCTTCCTGTTGCCGAAGAGCAGCCGAGCATGGCCCCGGCTCTACAGCTGGCTTATCAGAACCGGTAGCGCGCACCCAGCGAGACGAACTGTCCGCGCAGGTTGTACTGGCTGATGTCGAAGCCGTTGGAACCGCCAGCCGGATCGAACGGCGGATCCTTGTCGGTCAGGTTCAGCACCGACAGCGACAGCGTGGTATTCGGAATTCCCTCGTACGCCACGTAAAGGTCCAGCTGGTGATACGGCTTGACGCGGTCACGCAGCCCCGGATTGCTGGTCGCCGTCGCCACGCGCTGGTCGTAGCCGCTCACGTACTGCAGGCTCAGCGTGCTGCTCCAGTCACCGACCGCCCAGTTCAGCGACGTGGTGCCGCGCGTACGCGGCAGCGCGCCGTGGCGGTTGTTGCCGGCCCCGTCATAGGGCGACTGGCCGGCCACCAGCGGCTGCTTGAAACTGAGCAGGTGGGTCCAGCTGCCGGCCACGGTGAAGTTGCCCCAGCCGTCGGTACGGAAGGTGCGGCTGGCGTCCAGATCCAGCCCCGAAGTGGTCAACTCCCCTTGGTTGGCGTACTGGTTGGTGATGAACTGGATGCGTCCCTGCGCATCACGTTGCACGCGGCCCGGGAACCGGGTCGGGTTGTCGACGATGAACTGCGCGCTGTCCGGCTTGACCAGGTTGTCCTGCTCGATGCGGTACCAGTCCAGGCCGATGCTGGTATCACCATCCGGAGACCACACCGCACCCACGTTGAAGTTGCGCGAGCGTTCGGCCTTCAGGTCGGGGTTGCCGGTGCGGATGTTGGTGACGCCACGGCTGCCGCCGGGCTGCAGCGGATCCAGCGGATCGATCACCGAGCCATAGCTGACGGTCTGGCCGGGTGCGATTTCCGGCAGCGACGGTGCACGGAAGCCGCGCGAGAACGAGCCGCGCAGCAGCAGGCTGTCCAGCGGCTGCCAGCGAAGCGCCACCTTCGGCGAGAACGCCTCGCCGAAGTCGTCGTAGTGGTCGCCACGGCCGGCCACCTGCAGTTCCAGCGTGCGGTGCAGAGGTACGCTCAGTTCGGCGTAGGCGGCGCTGACCTGGCGCTCGCCGTTCACCACGTTGATGGCCGGGCGCAGTTCGGTGCCCGACAGCACCTGCGCGCTGGTGCGCGCGTCAAGCGATTCCTTGCGGAACTCGGCACCCCAGGCGAAGCCGACCGCACCGGCCGGCAGCTCCCACAGCGAGGTCGAGGCCTTCACGTTCAAGGAGTGCAGCCTGTACCAGCCCGGGCGCTTGGTCTGCAGGCGCAGTGCATCCAGCGCGCCCGGCGTGGCGGACGGGTTGAGGAAGTTGTAGCTTCCGTCGCGCAGGATCTGTTCGAACGCATAGCGGTTGACGAAATTGTCGACGTACTCGCGCTGCGCACTTTGCGAGGTCAGCGCCGCGACTTCCCAGTCCCAGCGTTCACCGCTGCCGCGCACGCCGGCCAGGGCACGGTAGAACACCTGCGTGTTGTCCTTCAGGCGCGGGCCGAGATCGAAGAAGGTGTACTCGAACGGCAGCGGCGTGCTGCCCGGATTGTTGGGATGGCCGACCGGCAGCACCGCCGGCACATCGATCAGCGTGCCGCTGGCCGGGTTGTAGGCGCGCAGGCCGGGGCCGACGGTCAGCGGCGCGCTGAAGATCTGGTCGGCCTTGTTGTGGCTGTACAGCACATCGGCGAAGGCCTCCACGCTGTCATTGAAGCGGTAGGTTGCACTCAACGAGGCCTGCAGGCGCTCGGCGCCGGGTTGCAGGGTCTTGAACGGCTGCGCATTGAAGGCGCAGGCCTGGCCGGGCAGGGTACTGCCGAAGTCGCTGTACGGGCGCAGCTGCCTGCCCTCGGGGCAGTTGGCGAACGGCTGAGGTGCACGTGGGTTGGACAGCCAGTTGCCACCGGCGGTGGACCAGCCGGCCAGGCGTCCGCCGGGCTTGTCGCGGAAATCGCCGCTGCGGGTATAGGCGCGCTGGTCGGCGTCGAGGCGATCGCGCTTGAGCAGGTCCAAGCCGAACAGCACGTTCCAGCCCTGCTGCTCCAGGTCGCCGAAGCCGGCCAACAGGTTGGCCTTGCGTTCGTTCAAGCCGCCCTGGGTGGCGGTACCGAAGCCGCCACCGACTTCCACGCCCTGGAAGTTCCTGCGCAGGATGATGTTGATGACCCCGGCGATGGCATCGGAACCGTACACCGCCGAGGCGCCGTCCTTGAGCACTTCGATGCGCTCGACGGCGCTGATCGGCAACGCGTTGAGGTCGACGAACGTGTCCTGGGTATTGAGTGCGAAGCCGAAGTTGGACACGCGGTAGCCGTTGACCAGCACCAGCGTGTTCTTCGGTGACAGGCCACGCAGGCCGATCGAGGCAGAGCCGGCGGCGAAGCTGCCCGTGTACTGCTCGTCGAAGCTGTTGCCGGCATTGGCCGACAGATTGCGCAGCACGTCGGTGAGGGTGGAGCGGCCGGTCTGCTCGATCTGTTCGCGGCTGACGATCTGCACCGGGTTCGGCCCGGCGGTGTCGCTGCGTTTGATGTTGGAGCCGGTCACCAGCACGGTGCCGAGGGTGGTGCTGTCCTTGCCGGTATCGGCCGATTCAGCGGCGCCGGCAGCGCCGGCGGTGAGGCTCAGCGCAATGGCGCCGGCTAGCAGGTTCAGGGTGGTGCGGTACATGGAAGCGACAACGCCAAACGGGGGAGGAGCCGTCAGTACCGCACGCAGGTACATGCGCCTTCCAATGACGAAAGCGCATTCAGTTATACAGCACAGGTTCTTAATGAACGGAGCGAGGAGTGCGGAGCATTTGGTCCGCACGCTCCTGTAGAGCCGAGCCTACGTTCGGCTGCGCACACTGACCGCAAAGCAGCCGAGCATGGCTCGGCTCTACAGAAGGCAATGCCAGCCCATCACGGCCGCAGCAGCACCTTGCCGTTGCGGCCCGAGCCTCCTGCGACCTTCGCTGCCTGGGCGATGTCGTCCAGCGCGAAGATCTGCTCCACCGGCAGCGTCAGCTCGCCGCCAGCAGCACGCTTCAGCAGCTCGCCCACCAGCCGGCGCTTGTCCTCCACCGCCATCGCCTGGCTGACCTTGCTGCCCCAGAAGCCCTTCACCGTCGCTTCCTTGTAGATCAGGCCGCCGGCCGGGATGCGCATCGGTTCGCCGCTCATCACCCCGAACGACACCAGCGTGCCGTTGTGGCCGAGCAGGTCGACCAGGTCACCGCTGGCGTCGCCGCCGATGGAATCCACGGCGGCCGCCGCCTGTGCTTCGCCGGTCGCTTCACGAACGCGATCCTTCCACCCGTCCAACGAGGTGTCGAACACATGATCGATGCCCAGCGCCTGCAACTGCGCCACGGCAGCGGCGTTGCGCACCAGGTTGGCCACATGCACGCCACGCGCCTTTGCCAGCATCGCCAGCGACTTGCCGACCGCGCCGTTGGCGGTGTTCTGCACGATCCACTGGCCTGCTTCGACGTGCAGGAACTCCAGCAGCATCAGCGCGCTCAGCGGCATGGCGATCAGCTGTGCGGCCATCTCGTCCGGGATCGCCTCCGGCATCGTAATCACCATGCGTGCCGGTGCAATGAACGCTTCGGCCCAGGTACCGTGCACCGAGGCGGCGGCAACCCGCTGACCGATCTGCAGGCCGTCCACGCCATCGCCGAGTGCATCGACCACGCCCAGTGCTTCACTGCCACCGATCGCAGGCAGTGTCGGCTTGTACCCGTAGAGGCCACGCACGGTCAGCAGGTCGTGGTTGTGGATCGAGGCCAGCACGGTGCGGATGCGCACCTCGCCGGGACCGGGCTCGGGCAGGGCGGCATCGGCAATGGCGAGGACGTCGGCCGGGTTGCCGAAGGAGGAGTACTGGGCAGCGCGCATGGACGGTGTTCCGGGGAAAGTGGATGTTGTACCGAACTGGGGACGCAGGGCATGTCGACAAGGCGTCGCTGCTGCAACACGGCATCCTGCGACTGATCGTCGCGGCATGTCGTGATTACCGCATCTTGTGTTGACGGTGCGCGTCATCCCCACTATGTTGTGGCCGTCACTCCCGGTCAGCCGCCGCCGCCGGACATGCAGCAAACGTCCCGCGGCCCGCCCCTGAAGGCTTGCCGTGTCGACGCGGCCGCCATCGTGCGGACGCAGGTCGCCCCCCACGGCCCGGATACCGGCCGCAGGCGCAGGCAGATGCCGACGACCTACGTTCCCGCACCCTGGCAATCCACCCGTTCGCCCCGTGCGCCGGTATCGCGTCCAGGGCCGCCATGGCATCGAGCGCCAATGCGCGTGCGAGCCTGGAGTTTCACCACCATGACCGACAGTACCTTCCGCGTGACCGATCCGGCCGGCGCTGGCGACGCCTTGCGCGCCGGTGGCGAGCGCGTACCGACCTGGATCACCAAGGAGGCCGGCAACCGCCGCCTGCCGTTCGACGCCGAGCGCCTGCAGCGCAGCATCGATGCCGTGCATGCCGAGTTCCCGCAGCTGGATGTGAGCGACTACCGCCGCGTGGTGCAGGCAATGGTCGAGCGCAAGCCCAGCATCAGCGCCGATGACCTGGTCGATCTGTTGATCCGCGAGGCCGAATCGCGGGTGGACCTGGTCGCGCCCGAGTGGGAACAGTTCGCCGCGCGCATCTACCTGCGCCGCCTGTACAAGCGTGCCAGCCGCAACCGCTTCTACGATGTCAGCCTGAAGTACGGCTCTTACGTGGGCCTGCAGGAAAGCCTGGCTGACCGCGGCATCTACAGCAACGACATCCTGCGCTGCTATTCGAAGGAAGAGCTGCAGCAGGCCGGTGAGATGATCGATCCGGAACGCGACCGCCTGTTCGCCTACAACGGCCTGTACCTGCTGGCCACCCGCTATCTGGCCAGCGACCGCAGCCGCGAGGTCTATGAACTGCCGCAGGAGCGCTGGCTGACCATTGCGCTGTACCTGATGCAGGAGGAAAAGCCGCGCGAACGCCGCATGCAGCTGGTCGGCGAGGCGTACTGGGCGCTGTCCAACCTGTACATGACGGTGGCTACGCCGACCCTGGCCAACGCCGGCAAGGTGGGCGGCCAGCTGTCCAGCTGCTTCATCGACACGGTGGACGACAGCCTGCAGGGCATCTATGACTCCAACACCGATATCGCGCGCGTGTCCAAGCACGGCGGCGGTGTTGGCGCCTACCTGGGCTACGTGCGCAGCAGCGGTGCGCCGATCCGCGGCGTGGCCAATTCCTCCGGTGGCGTGGTGCCGTGGATCAAGCAGCTCAACAACACGGCGGTGTCGGTTGATCAGCTTGGCCAGCGCAAGGGCGCGGTGGCGGTGTACCTGGACATCTGGCACCGCGACATCGAAGCCTTCATGGACCTGCGCCTCAACAACGGTGACCAGCGCCTGCGCGCGCACGATGTGTTCACCTCGGTGTGCGTACCCGACCTGTTCATGGAAGCGGTCGAGCGCCGCGCCGACTGGTACCTGTTCGACCCGCACGAGGTGAAGCAGGCCAAGGGCTGGTACCTGCAGGACTTCTACGATGAGAAGCGCGGTTCGGGCAGCTTCCGCGACCGCTATGCCGAGCTGGTGGCCGATGAGCGCATCAGCCGCCGAACGGTGAAGGCCATTGATCTGTTCAAGCGGATCATGCTCAGCCAGCTGGAGACCGGCAACCCGTTCCTGTTCTACCGCGACGAGGTCAATCGCAGGAATCCGAACAAGCACGCAGGCATGATCTATTCCAGCAACCTGTGCACCGAGATCCTGCAGAACATGAGCCCGACGCGGATGATCCAGGAGATCGTCAGCGGCGACCAGATCGTCACCACGCGCCGCGCCGGTGACTTCGTGGTCTGCAACCTGTCCTCGATCAACCTCGGCCGGGCAATCAGTGCGCCGGATGACCTGCTGGCCACCGATGTGCTGGAGCGCCTGATCCCGATCCAGGTACGCATGCTCGACAACGTGATCGACCTCAATGCGTTGCCGGTGCCGCAGGCCACGATCACCAACCGCAAGTACCGCGCCATCGGCCTGGGCACGTTCGGTTGGCACCACCTGCTGGCGCAGCAGGCGATCCAGTGGGAATCTCCGGATGCCGAAGAATTGGCCGACCGTCTCTACGAACGCATCAACTTCCTGACCATCCAGGCCAGCGCGCAACTGGCGCAGGAGAAGGGCAGCTACCCGATGTTCGCGGGCAGCGACTGGCACAACGGGCGCTACTTCCGTGACCGCGACTACACTGGCGCCGCATGGGACAGCCTGGCCCGCGAGGTCGCCACGCACGGCCTGCGCAACGGATGGCTGCTGGCCGTGGCGCCGAACATGAGCACCGCGCAGATTGCCGGTTCCACCGCTTCGATCGACCCGATCTACAGCGCGTTCTACTACGAGGAGAAGAAGGACTTCCGGCGGCCGGTGGCAGCACCGGGACTGTCGCTGGAGACCTGGCCGTACTACGAGAAGGGCGCCTACAAGGTCGACCAGTTCGCCAGCGTGCGCCAGAACGCGCGCCGCCAGCGGCATGTCGACCAGTCGATCAGTTTCAACCTGTACGTGCCCAGCACCATCCGTGCGAGCACGCTGCTGGAGCTGCACCTGAGCGCCTGGCGCGAAGGCCTGAAGACCACCTACTACGTGCGCTCCAACGACATCGACATCAGCGAATGCGAGTGGTGTTCAAGCTGACCGCTGCGACCGCTGTAGAGCCGAGCCCGCGCTCGGCTCAGACGCGAAGAACAGCCGAGCGCGGGCTCGGCTCTACATCCGCAACGCACGTAACACGAAGGCAGACGACCATGGCAACCCCCCTCGATCGCATCAGGATCCTCGAACCACGCCATCCCAACCGCAGCACCGGCATCATCAACGGCCAGACCAGCGGCATCCTCAACTGGAACGATATCCCGTACCCGTCGTTCTATCGGGCCTACAAGGAGCTGTCGACCAACTTCTGGATTCCCGACGAAGTGGACATGAAGCTGGATGCGCGCCAGTACGGCGAGCTGTCAGGGCGCGAAAAGAACGCCTACGATTCAATCATCGGCCTGCTGGCCACGCTGGATTCACCGCAGACGCGCTTCATCTACAACGTGGCCGAGTACATCACCGACCCGGCCGCGCATGCCAACGCAGCCATCATCGGCCAGCAGGAAGTGATCCACAACGAGAGCTACAGCTACGTGCTGGCCTCGATCACCGACCTGCCGAACCAGAACCGGATCTTCGAGATCGCCCGCACCCACCCGACCATCATCAAGCGCAATGCCCCAATCATGGGCGCGTATGACGATTTCATGCGCGAGAGGACCGCCGAGACCCTGCTCAAGTCGTTGATCCAGTCGTCGATCCTGGAGGGCATCAATTTCTATTCCGGGTTCGCGTACTTCTACAACATGGTGCGGCAGAACCGCATGAACGGTACCGGCAAGATCATCAGCTTCATCAATCGCGACGAGCTGGCGCATACCAAGTTCATCAGTGAGCTGATCCGCGCCATCATCGGCGAGAACCCGGAGCTGCAGACCAACGAGCTGACCGCCTATGTGCACCAGTCATTCGAACATGCCATCGAACTTGAGACGCAGTGGTCGTCAGAGGTGCTGGATGGCATCGATGGCATCGACGTGGACGAGATGGTGCGCTACGTGAAGTACCGCGCCAACAAGATGGCCGGCATGCTCGGCATCGAGCGCCTGTACTGCGACACCACCGACAACGTGATGCCTTGGATCAGGGCCTACGCCGACAACTTCACCGAGACCAAGACCGACTTCTTCGAGATGCGCAATGCAAGTTACAAGAAGACCAACGTCGACAACGGCTTCGACGACCTCTGAGCCCGGCACCGCGCTGAGCATCCTGATGGTGGTCGCCTCCTTGAGCGGCAACACCCGCGAGCTCGGCCGGCAGATCGCCGAGCGCTGCCGCACCGCAGGTCATGCGGTGCACTGGCAGGAGGCCGACGACCTGCGGCAGGCGCCGCCGCTGGCTGCCGGCGAGGCCGACCTGGTGCTGCTGGGCTGCTGGACCGACAACGCCGGGCGCACGCCAGCGGAGATGAAGGCGTGGGTGGCTGGCATTGCCGAGCGCGGTCAGCAGCCACGCCAGCTGGCGGTGTTCGGCACCGGCGAAACGCAGTGGGGGCAGGAGTACTACTGTGGTGCCGTGCACCGGCTGATCCGCTATTTCCGCAGCGACTACCCGCCGCTGGAGATCGAACAGATGCCGCATGGCGAGCGTCATGCCGAAGCCATCGACGCCTGGACCGATGCGGTCCTGGCCCACTACTGGAGCAACCACGATGCAGATCATCGACGCCACCACGCCTGAGCAGTTCCAGCAGCTGCTGGCCGAGCACCCGCGGGTGCTGGTGGATTTCCACAAGGACCAGTGCCCCGGGTGCCGGATGCTGGAAGTGTCGCTGCACCGCGTGGCCAACAGCGTGGCGGGGCAGGGCACCACCTTGCTTCGCGTGCAGCTGGAAGTGCTGGGTGAGGCGTTCTTCAGGGAACTGGGGCTGCGGCAGACGCCGACGCTGTCCCTGTTCCGTGATGGTAACGAACGCACGCGCCTGGCCGGGTTCCAGTCGCCGCAACAGATCGAGGCCGCGATCGCGCTGCATCTGTAGAGCCGAGCCATGCTCGGCTGCTGTTCGTGCCGGGTGCGATGAGTCGAGCATGGCTCGACTCTACAGCGGCGCCCTGGCATTTCACGCTATGCGCCGTTGAAGGTATCCACCAGCAGCTTCACGTTCAACACCACGATCACCAGCGCGATCACCCAGGCGATCGCGCCCAGCCAGCGCGGGGCCACCAGCGCCCCCATCGTCACCTTGTCGGTCACGATCCGTACCAGCGGGATGATCGCGAACGGCAGCTGCATTGACAGCACCACCTGGCTCAGCACCAGCAGCTTCACCGCGCCCTGGTCGCCGAACAGCAGGATCACCACCACCACCGGAATGATCGCCAGTGCGCGGGTGATCAGCCGTCGCAGCCACGGCGGCATTCGCAGGTGCAGGAAACCTTCCATCACGATCTGGCCGGCCAGCGTCGCGGTCACCGTCGAGTTCAGGCCGGAGGCCAGCAACGCGATCGCAAACAACGTCGCCGCCGCGCCCACGCCCAGCATCGGCGCCAGCAGCTGGTGCGCCTGCTCGATGTCTTCCACGTCGAAACGACCATTGGCATGGAACACCGCCGCCGCCAGGATCAGGATGCTGGCGTTGATGAACAATGCGAGTGTCAACGCGAGAGTGCTATCGGTAACCGCCCAGCGCAGCGCACTGCGGCGGCCTTCATTGGTACGCGGGTAGGCGCGGGTCTGCACGATGGACGAATGCAGGTAGAGATTGTGCGGCATCACCGTGGCACCGATGATGCCGATCGCGATGTACAGCGCGTGCGGATCGGTCACCACCTGCGCGCGCGGAATGAAGCCTCCCAGCACCGCCATCACTGGCGGCGCAGCCATCGCGATCTGCACCACGAAGCAGGCGAAGATCACCATCAGCAGCGCGATCACGAAGGCTTCCAGCGCACGGAAGCCGCGGTTCATCAGCAGCAGCACCAGCAGCGTATCCAGCGCAGTGATCACCGCGCCCCAGAGCAGTGGCAGGTCGAACAGCAGCTTCAGCGCGATCGCGGTGCCGATCACCTCGGCCAGGTCGCAGGCGATGATCGCCGCCTCGCACAGCGCCCACAGCGCCAGGTTCACCGGCTTCGGGTAGCGGGCGCGGCAGGCCTGCGCGAGGTCCATGCCGGTGGCGATGCCGAGCCGTGCCGACAGCGCCTGCAGGATCACCGCCATCAGGTTGGAAATGAGGATGACCGACAGCAACAGGTAGCCGAAGCGCGAACCGCCGGCGAGGTCGGTGGCCCAGTTGCCTGGGTCCATGTATCCGACCGAGATCATGTAGCCCGGACCAAGGAAGGCCAGCAGGCGGAACCACCAATGGCCCTTGTCGGGCACCGCGACCGAGGCGTTGAGCGCACCCAGGCTGGCCGGAGTGGAGGCCGAAGGGTCGCGGGGCGCCAGGGTGTTCATGGGTCCGAATATAGCTCCTGCTATAGTCATTAGCAATGTGAAACAATCGTCTTTATCGCGTTACTGGTCCAGAATTCAGGTTCAACACTGGATCACCCCGGAAGGACAGGCGCAGGCGTGGGCAAGACCGACGATTCGACATCGCTGAAAAGCACCCCCTTGATCGAGGCCGAGCGCCAGGTCGAGAGCTTCCGGCAAGTGCGCGAGGCGCACCGGATGGAACTGGTGGAGGACTATGTCGAGCTGATTTCGGACCTGCTGGCCGATGGCGGCGAGGCCCGCCAGGTCGACATTGCCACGCGCCTGGGTGTGGCCCAGCCCACCGTGGCGAAGATGCTGCGGCGCCTGGCCCGTGATGGTTGGGTGGTGCAGCGGCCGTACCGCGGCGTGTTCCTGACCCCGGAAGGCGAGGCGCTGGCCCATGCCAGCCGCCAGCGGCACCAGACCGTGGAGCGTTTCCTGCTGGCGCTGGGCGTGGACGCAGACACCGCGCGGCGCGATGCGGAGGGCATCGAGCACCATGTCAGCGAACAGACGCTGGCGTTGTTCGAGGCATTCGTGCGCAGGGCCGAGGGCGGCTGAGCCACGTTTCCTGTAGAGCCGAGCCATGCTCGGCTGCTGTTCGCGCGATGACAGGGAGCATCCACGCATGGCGTGGATCTACAATCCAGGCGGGCAGCGCGCCTGCTGTTGCGCGCACGCGCGTTTCGTCCATTCCTTCAACACTGGCTGCAGGCCTTCATAGCGCCGGCCCTGCCATCCGTTGGCCAGCACCTTCCCATCCGCATCGATCAGCACCAGGTTCGGTGGTGCCAATCCGGCCAATGCCTGCAGTGCCGGCATGCGCGCGGCGCGGCGCGGGTCCAGCACCGGCCACGGCATGTCCTGCGCGTGCATGTAGCGGCGAAGCGCGCTCTCGCTCTCATCCTGGCTGACGTACACCACTTCGGTATCGGCGCCGGCTTGGCGCAGGGCATCACGCACGCTGCGCAGCGTGGGTACGAAGGCATGGCACGGTGCACACCAGTCGGCGCCGAAGTACAGCGCCACCAGTTTCGGCGGCGACGACCACTGCATCGGCCGTAGCGATCGCTGCTCCGGCCGCATCAGCGAGGCCGAAACCTGCGCGTGCAGGTCCGCAGCCATCGCCGGTGCGGCCAGCAGCACGGCACAGGCCAGCACCAACGCTCGCAGAGCTTCAGAACGCATAGCGCAGGTTGACGTACCACGAACGTGCAAAGCGCGGCCCGTAGACATAGTCGCTGTCACGCAGCGCGCCCACTTCCAGATCTTTCTGGCGCTGATCGAACACGTTCTTGACGCCCGCGGCCACCGACACTTCCTGCTGCGCCTGCGTGCCCAGATGGCGGTGCCAGCGCGCTCCGAGGTCGGTGACCAGGAATGACCGCGTGCGGTGCAGCTCGCCCAGCCGGTTGTTCAGCACCGACATCGGCCCGGTATGGCGCAGCGCGACGAAGGTTTCCCACGGTTCGGCCGGAATCCAGCTGAGCTGTGCCAGGCCGGTCCAGCGCGGTGTCTTCAGGTAGTCGCGGCTTTCGATCACGGTGTCACCGCCGTCGCCGGTGTCATCGAAGATGCGCTGCGGTTCGCGGAAGCGTGAGCGGTACCACGAGGCACCGGCGGTCAGGCGCCACTGCGGCGACGGCTGCCAGCCGAGGTTGGTTTCCGCGCCCAGCACGTTGGAGCCGGAAGCGTTGTAGCGCAGCTGGCTCAGCTGGCCGTCATCGCCGCGCTGGATCTCGCCCAGCGCGAAGGTGTCGCGGATGCGTGCATAGGAGGCGGTGGCATCCCAGCTCCACACCGGATTGGCCGGGTCCGAACGCCAGTCGAAGCCGAACAGGGTGGTCAACGCGCGTTCCTCTTTCAGGCCATCGGTGTTGCGCACGCGCACCTGCTCGCCACCGAGGGTATCGACATGTACGTCCTCGACGAAAATCTCCGGTGCACGGAAACCGGTGGCGACGCCCGCCCGCCATTTCAGGTTCGGAGTGGCCTGCCAGGCCAGCGCGATGCGCGGCGAGAACACCGCGCTGTCCAGCTCCGAGCTCTTGTCCACGCGTGCGCCCAGTACCAGGTCGACGTTGTCGCGCAGGCTCCACTCGTCCTGGATGAAGGCGCCCAGGTTGTGGAAGGTCGCATCCTCCAGCACCGCGAGACGCTGCCCGTCACCGGTGCGGTTGTCGTCGCGCAGCGCCTCGTGCTTGTACTGCACACCGAAGGCCAGCGCATGCGCGCCGCGGCGCCAGTTCAACTGGCTGTCGATGTAGTGCAGCGGGTTGTGGGTGCGGCCGTACTGGCGCCACGAACGCGAGGCCGCGCTGCCGGCCAGGTTGCGGTCAAGCTGCAACGGGTCATGGCCGGGCGCCGAGGGGTCGGTGACCACGTCGCCCAGGCCGCCGTAGAAGCTGTCGCGGTCGATGTCGGCGAAGGCGTAGGCCAGGCGGAAATCGACGTCGGCGGTGATCTCCTGGTCCCACGACACACTGCCGCGGCGGTATTTCGTATCCAGCGATTCGGCGATGTTGGCCAGGTACTCTGGCTGGTCCAGGCGATTGCCGCCGCGGCGGGTTTCATCGGTCACCTGCAGGTCCAGGCGCAGCCGCGTGCCCGGCGTGGGCGCGTACCAGGCCTGCAGCCCGCCGACCTTGAGGTTCTTGCGGGTGATCTCGGTGTAGCCGTCACCGTTGTAGTCGATGCCACTGTTCCAGTTGCGCTGGGCAATCACCGACAGACCGGCGTCTGCGTCCTTGGCGACCAGGTCCAGTCGAACGTCGGCGTTCTTCTGAGGTGTACCCTCCAGCACATCCACGCCGGCCTGCACATGGCCACCGCTGCGCGTCGGCAGCGGCGGAATCAGGTTGATCACACCGGCAACCGCGCCCGGTCCGTACAGCGACGAGCCACCGCCCTTGACCACTTCGATGCGGTCGACGAACCCGGCCGGGATCTGTTCCAGGCCGTACACGCTGCCCAGCGTGGACAGCAGCGGGATGCCATCGAACAGGAGCTGGTTGTAGGCGCCGGGCAGGCCCAGCAGCTGTACTTCGCTGGTGTTGCAGTTCTGGCAGTTGCTCTCCACGCGCAGGCCGTTGATCAGCTCGGCGGCGCGCGAGAAGTCGGTGGCCGCGCGCAGCGCGATGTCTTCCTTGCGCAGCACTTCCGTGCGGATCGGCACGTCCGACAGCAGGCGTTCACTGCGCGTGGCGGTGCTGACCTTGACCTGCACACGGTCCAGTTCGGTCGGTTTCGGAGTGTCAGCCAGTGCAGGCAGCGGCAGGGCCAGGGCAATGGCGGCGGCCAGCGGCAACCTTCGGAAGCGGTGGGGGATAGAGCACATGAGGGCGTCGTCCTTGGGGGAAGAAAGGCGGCGAGGGCGACCTGGCTGATGCATATGGAAGCAGCGGCTTATCAATATAGCAAGTGCTATATAACGAAGCCGCAGCAATTCCGAGTGGAGCGCCGGCCGGGTCAGATCAGTGAGTGTTATAACATTACATAAAACAACCACAAACCTGCCGGTGGTCATGTCCGGAGGATGGAGTTGCCGTGTGGGCAGTGAGGTTGGGGTCAGAGCCCTTTCCTTTGGAAAGGGATCCGACCCCAGGGCGCGATCGTCAGCCGCGGCGGAATGCGGCGGGCGTGCGGGCGCCGACGATGATCATGCGGATCATCGTGGAGATCTGTTCGACCAGCTCCGGATCCTTCTCCGGCGGCAGGTCCATGGCGGTGGCACCCATCGCGAACACCAGCCGGGTGATGGCCTTGGCCACCAGTTCGGGGGCATGCAGTACGGCGCCATCCAGTGCGGCCAGGCGCACCAGGTCGTGCTGCAGCTCTTCCTCGAAATAATGCAGCTCACGTTCGACTGCGTGCTTGAAGTCGTCCGAGCCGACCGCGCCTTCGCGCAACAGCACGTGCAGCAGCTTGTCGTCGGCGCGCAGCTGTTCCATGAAGGTCTCCACCGAGACCCGCACCACGCTGGTGGCGGTGGAGGTGGCACGCTGGCGCGCCTGGCCGATGATGGTGCGCAGCGAGCGGCCGGCCGCGTCGATCAGCGCTACGGCCAGTTCGTCCATGTCGCGGAACTGCCGGTAGAAGCTGTTCGGCGCGATGCCGGCCTCGCGTGCCACTTCGCGCAGGCTGAGCGTGGACAGGCTGCGGTGCGGCCCGATCAGTTTCAGGGCGGCGGCCAGCAGATCCTCGCGGCTCACCGTACGGCGGGCCGGGCTGTTGGCATCTTCAGGCGTCGACAAGACGGTGGCGGCGGCCATGGCGGTTCCGGTGGGGCGAGGCTGAATCATACCCAATTCGGTTCAATATACACATGTATACACAGGTGTATGTGCGCCCGTATAGTGCGCCTATGAGCGCTGTCGTCCGTCCATCCCTGTTCTCTCCGTACCGCTGGGTCTCGCCGTCGCTGTTCGATTTCTGGGCGGGCCAGCTCAATCCCCTGTGGACCCTGCGTGAGCCGGTGGCCCGCCTGGTCCGGCGCGAGCCGGCCGGCGAGGGCGCGGCGACCCTGGTCCTGCGCACCAACCGGCACTGGGCCGGCATGCGCGCGGGCCAGCACGTCACCCTGGGCGTGGAGATTGAAGGACGCCTGTGGCAGCGCAGCTACAGCCCCACTGCGCTGGGACCGCGCGAACTGGCGATCACCGTCAAGGCGGTCGAGGGCGGCCGGGTCAGCCAGCATCTGGTCAACCATGCGCAGCCGGGCGAGCTGTTCCGCCTGGAGGCTGCGTTCGGAGAATTCCAGCTGCCGGCCGCGGCTCCGGTATTGCTGCTGGCGGCCGGTAGTGGCATCACGCCGATGCGCAGCCTGCTGCGCGAAGCCTGCCAGCGCCCGCTGGCCGCGCCGGTGGACCTGTTCTACTGGGAGCGCAGTGCCGCCCAGCTGCAGTTCCGTGATGAACTGCAGGCACTGGCCGCGCGCCAGCCGAACCTGCGAGTGCACCTGCTGACCACCCGCGAGGGTGATGTGCCTGCCGCACGCATCGATACCCACGATCTGCAGGTGGCCGGCGATGACACCCCGTTGGCGCAGCGCCACGTGCTGGCCTGTGGCCCGGATGGATTCGTTGCCGCTGCGCGCGAACGCCTGGCGCACCAGGTTGCGGGTTTCCAGGCGGAAGCGTTCACTCCGCCGGCGCCGTTGCGTGATGCCAGCAGCGAAGGCGAAGTGTCGCTGACCCTTGCCCGCAGTGGCCGCCAGCTCAGCGTGCCGCGCGGCCGCTCGTTGCTGGAAAGCCTCGAAGCCCATGGCATCAAGCCCAAGCATGGCTGCCGCATGGGCATCTGCAACACCTGCAGCTGTGACCGCGTCAGTGGCGCCACCCGCCACCTGCGCACCGGCGACCTGCAGTCCGAATCGGCACAGCCGGTACGGATCTGCGTGAGCGCACCGACCACCGACCTGACCCTGGATCTCTGAGGACGCCTGCCATGACCCGCGCCACCGACCGTGCCCTGAGTACTGCCGAGATGCATGCCTTCGGCGAGGAACTCGACGCGATCCGCGACCGTGTGATCGGCAGCCTCGGCGCCTCCGATACCCGCTACATCCGCCGCGTGGCCGCCGCCGTGCGCTGGTTCGGCGTGGGTGGCCGTGGCCTGCTGTTCCTGGCGGCGTTTTCGCCGCTGTTCTGGATGCCGCTGCTGTGGCCGGCCGCGATCACCGGCACGCTGCTGCTGGCGCTGTCGAAGATCCTGGAGAACATGGAGCTGGGCCACAACGTGATGCACGGCCAGTTCGACTGGACCGGTGATCCCAAGCTCAATGGCAACACTTACGAGTGGGACATCGTTGCCACCGCCGACAACTGGCGCAAGACCCACAATTTCCGCCACCACACCTACACCAATGTGCGTGGCATGGACGATGACATCGGCTACGGCCTGCTGCGCATCTTCCCGGAACAGCGCTGGAAGCCGTTCTACCTGCTGCAGCCGATCATCGCGCCGATCTTCGCACTGCTGTTCCAGTGGGGCGTGGCCGCGCAGGACCTTCGCCTTGGCCGCTGGCTGAAGGGCCGCATGAGTGCCCGTGCGATGTGGCTGCAGACCCGCCCGGTGGCGCGCAAGATGCTGCGCCAGGTGCTGAAGGACTACGTGTTCTTCCCGCTGCTGGCGGGTCCGTTCTTCCTCACCGTGATGCTGGGCAACCTGGTTGCCAACGGCCTGCGCAACATCTGGACCTACGTGATCATCTTCTGCGGGCACTTCACCGCCGAATCGGAAACCTTCCCCAAAGAGTGCCTGCGCAATGAGTCGCGCGGCCACTGGTACCTGCGCCAGCTGCGCGGTTCGTCCAACATCAGCGGTGGCTTCCTGATCAACGTGCTGTCGGGCAACCTCAGCCACCAGATCGAGCACCATTTCTACCCGGATCTGCCGGCCAATCGCTATGCGGCCATCGCCAAGGAAGTGAAGGACATCTGCCGCCGCTACGGCCAGCACTACAACAACGGCTCGCTGCCGCGCCAGTTCGGCCAGGTGGTCTGGCGCATCCTGCGCCACGCATTCCCGAGCAAGCCGCGCCGCCTGCCGATGCCGGACATCATGTCCGCACCGGCATCGGCCAACGCGGGCTGATCGACTCAGCCCGCCTTCGCCAGGGCCGCCTGCTCGCGGTCCAGGCGTCGCAGGAACACCTGCATTTCCTTGCGTGCCTGCTGGTCGCCCTTGCTGCCGGCCACGCTCAAGCCCCGCTGCCATGCCTCACGGGCCGCCTGTGGCTGACCACTGGCCAGCCAGGCTTTGCCCAGCAGCTTCCAGGCTGCCGAGTACTGCGGATCAAGCACCACGCAGCGGCCCAGGTGGGTTGCCGCGCGTACCGGGTTGCCGGCATCCAGCCAGCCCTTGCCCAGGCCGAAGCGCAGCAGTGCGCCGTCCTTGCCTGCGGCAAGCATGCATTCCAGAGCTTCGATGTTCATCCGCGCACCTCCACCAGCAGTTCGGCCGGGCCGGGCTGGAAGCGGCCGCGATGGAACAGCAGTGGCGCGCCGCCGTTCTCGTGCACTTCGATGATGCGGCCGGCCAGCAGCAGGTGATCGCCCACCGGCCACTGCGCGTGGCGGGTACAGGTGAGATGGGCGACCGCACCGGTGATGCGGGGCGGAGCGTCCTCGTCGTCATCCAGCAATGCCAGGCCGTCGAAGCGGTTGCGGACCTGCGGATCGGCGAAGCGCCGGGCCAGCGCTTCCTGGTCGGCCGCCAGCACGCTGAGCGCAAAGCGCGTGGCGCGCTGGAAGGTGGACAGGCTCTGTGCGTGCAACGCCAGGTTCCACAGCACCAACGGTGGCTGCAGTGAGACCGGCACGAACGAGTTGATGGTCAGGCCGACCGGCTTGCCCTGTGCATCGCGCGCGCAGACGATGGCCACGCCGGTCGGGAAATGGCCGAGCAGCCGCCGCAGGGCACGCGGCGGCATCTCGACCGATGGCACCGGGGCCGGGGCGGGGAACACCCCGGCCCACGGCCCGGCGTAGGGCAGTGTCTCGCCGCTCATGAGGCCCGGGCCTGGTGGTAGCGCCGGCCGACTTCGGCCCAGTTGATGATGTTGAAGAAGGCGCCGATGTAGTCCGGGCGGCGGTTCTGGTAGTGCAGGTAGTAGGCGTGTTCCCAGACATCCAGTGCGAGGATCGGGGTGTGGCCGGACAGGCCTACGGCTGCACCCATCAGCGGGCTGTCCTGGTTGGCGCTGCTTTCCACCTGCAGGCGGCCATCGCGATCGCTGGTCAGCCAGGCCCAGCCACTGCCGAAGCGGGTCTGCGCGGCCTTGGTGAAGGCCTCCTTGAAAGCATCGAAACCGCCGAGGTCACGGTCGATGGCGGCGGCCAGTTCGTCATCGGGTGCACCACCGGTGGTGCTGAGCACGGTCCAGAACAGGCTGTGGTTGGCGTGGCCGCCGCCGTTGTTGCGGACCGCGCCACGCTGGGCCTCGGGCACGGCATCGAGGTTGGCGATCAGCGCCTCGACCGGCTGCTCGGCGATGCCGGCCTGCTCGATGGCGGCGTTGAGATTGTTGACGTAGGTCTGGTGGTGCTTGCTGTGGTGGATCTCCATCGTGCGCGCATCGAAGTGCGGCTCGAGGGCGTCATAGGCGTAGGGGAGCGGGGGAAGCGAGTACGACATCGAAGCAATCTCCGTGGGGAAGGCCAGGGGGCTGGCCGTGGGGAGATCGTTATCGCACCTCAACATTGGTTGAGGTCAAGGGCAGAAGCGATGGACATCGAGGCATGGTAGTGCCGGCCGCTGGCCGGCAACCCGACCCGCCCTGATTGCCGGCCAGCGGCCGGCACTACCTTTCACTACCTCAACTCAACCAGTCCTTGCACGCGCCATCTACCTGATCGCCGCACGCTTGCTGCATCCTCTGCTGCAGCCGCGCCAGTGTCTCGGCACCCTGGTGCTTGCCGCTCCACGCCTTCAGCTGCCCGGCCAGGCGCTCGAAACGCTGGCGGGTGCGCTGGTGGTAACCCGACGGCTGCGCCTCCAGTTCGGCGATCAGCAAGGCGGTGGCCTGCTCGATGCGCGGCGCGTCGTTCGGCGCCAGCTTCAGCAACCCTTCCACGTACAGCACGCCCCATTGCACGCGGGTGGCCGGGCCCTGCGCACCGTCGTAGGCACGCTTCAACCACTCCAGCGCACCGGCAGTGTCGCCGCGGTGCTCGGCCAGTTCGGCCAGCTCGGGCATGTAATAGTAGGGCTGCTCGCTGCGCTTCAGCTCCGCCAGCAACAACGCCTCGGCACCGGCGTCGTCACCGACCTGGCGCAGTGCGTAGACCGCGCTGCTGATCGTGGCCTGGCGTGCATGCGCATCAGTGGCGGTGGCGTCGGCCGCGGCCACGCGCTGCTTGACCCGATCAACCAGCGGCGCGGGCAGTGCGCCCTTCGGCTGCTGCTGGCGGGCCAGCGATACTTCCGTCAGTGCGCGCGACAATGCGTCGTCGGCGCGGTCGCCGCGCTCGGCATCTGCGCGTTCCAGCGCGACCAGCAGCTGCTGGCCCAGCGTGTTGCGGGTGGCCGGCCCAGTACTGGCCTGCGTGACCAGCTGTGCGCCTGCATAGCCCAGCAACTCACGGTTGCGGCGGACTTCGGCCGGCTGCGCCAGCACGGCCTGCAGCAGCTCGCGTACTTCGGTAGGCGAGCTGGCGGGCGTGTCGGCGGTGGCCAAGGCCAGCAGGGCGAAGCGGCGCTGCAGGGCGGCATCCGGTGCCGCCTTGGACAGCTGGCGCAGTACATCCTGACTCCTGCGCTCGCCGGCCAGGCGGTTGGCGTCGACTTCCCAGCCGTAGTCGCTCAGTACCTGCCAGTCTTCTGCAGCCAACTTCTCCGGCGTGGCCAGGGCGGTGGCCAGAGTGGCAGCGATTGCACTGCGGCGCCCGGCGGCGACGGTCAATGCCCGGGTCAGTTCGGCGGCGTCGTTGCCACCGGCCACGCGTGTAAGTTCATTGCGCTGTGGGTCCAGCACGATCAGGGTCGGGTAGCCGCGCACCCCGAAGCGTTCGCCCCAGGCCTGCGCACCTTCCTCGTCGCCATCCAGGTAGACCGGCACGAACTTGCCGGTCAAGGCGATGAAGGCCGGGTCCTTGAACAGGCCGGCCTTGAGCTGGTTGCACGGTGGGCACCAGACCGCGCCCCAGTACAGCAGCACCGGCTTGCCGCTGTCTGCGGCTTCGGCGAAGGCATCATCGACGTCACCCTGGCGCCACGCGATTCCCTTGGCCGGCGCAGGTGCCTCGGCGGAGTTGGCGGTGGAAACCGGGGCCGGGGCGCAGGCACTCAGCGCCGAAGCCAGCAGCAACACGGAAAGCGCGACGCGCATCGGCGGCATCTCGAAGGGGGACAGTCCATTGTAGGAATGGCCGGGGAGTGTGCTGATTCAGTTTGCTTATATCGGCTGGGCAGCTGGGCATGACACCCGCTGCCTTCAGGCGGCCGCCCGCACCATCTGCTGGTAGACCAGCCCGTTGAACTCGCCGGCCTCACCGTCAATCACGAAGCCATAGCGCAGATAGGTCGGCACAGCGTTGAGCGATGCGCGTACGGTCAGGGCCGGCTCGCGTACCTGAGGCAGCACCGCCTCGAACAGTGCATGGCCGATGCCCTGTCCCTGGCAGCCGGGATCGACGAACAGCATCGCCAGGTGGCGACCTTCCTTCAGCTCGACCACGCCGACGATACGGCCGTCCTGCTCGGCCACCAGGATATGGTTGTCGCCGTGCAGGCGTTCACCGAACGCATCGGCGGCGGCGACATTGCCGAACGTGGCGATGCCGGTTGCGCTGAGCGAGGGCGCCACCGCCGCAGTGAACGCGGCCAGGCACACCGCGCTGATCGCGGGCAGGTCATCGACGCGGGCAGGGCGGATCGTCGGCATGCAGTGTTCTTCCCGTGGCGGGCTGCGCGTCATCGCTGCCCCGTGCCTGCACGCTAAGCTGCAGGCATGAGTGATTTCAATCCCGCGTACGCTGCGTTGTTTCCAGGGCAGGGCTTGAGCCTGGGCCTGATGACGCCGGTGGCGTCGCAGGGGCTGGCCGATCCGCATCAGGCGCGGCGCATCGCGCGGTTGGCCGACGATCTTGGTTTCGCCGCGTTGTGGGCGCGCGATGTGCCGCTGATGGTGCCGCAGGGTCCGGACGCGACAGCAAGTGCGCTGGACGATCCGTTCCTGTGGCTGGGCATGCTGGCGGCCGCGACGGGGCACATCGTGGTCGGCAGCGCGGCCATCGTGCTGCCATTGCGCCAGCCGCTGCAGGTGGCGAAGTCGGCGTTGAGCCTGGACCGGATCAGCGGCGGACGCTTCGTACTGGGCCTGGGTTCGGGTGACCGCCCGGAAGAGTTCGCCGCATTCGGCGAGGATCTGGAGGGCAGGGCGGCGACCTTCCGTGAGCGTTGGACGTTGTTGCGGGCGGCGCTGTCACCGGCCGCCGATGAGCGCACCGCCGCATTGCAGGCCACTGGTGGCTTCGACGTGCTGCCAGCGCCGGCAACCCGCATTCCGATGCTGGTGGTGGGTACCGCGCGGCAGAGCCTGCAGTGGATAGCGCGTGAGGCCGAAGGCTGGGCCACCTATCACCGCGAAGAGGCCGCGCAGGAAGGGCGCATCGGCCTGTGGCAGCAGGCGCTGGCGCAGCGCGGCGGGCCAGGCAAGCCGTTCGTGCAGTCGATGCTGCTGGACCTGCAGGCAGATCCGCAGGCGCCGCCCGAGCCGCTGCCGCTGGGCCTGAAGGTCGGCCGCGAAGGCCTGCGTGAGTATCTGCTGCGCGCGCATGCGCAGGGCGTGGCGCATGTGATGTTCAACCTGATCGATAACGGGCGGACGATGGATGACGTGCTGCGCGAGATCGGGGAGCAGGTTCTGCCGGATATGCCCGGGTAGGTGTCCACCTTGGTGGACACGCTCTCGCCGCTGCGCCCGCTGAACTGCTGAGCGTTTCCTTCAGTAGCCGAGGCAGAAGCAGTCGAGCACCGCTCGACTCTACATGCAGCAGGCATCTGCGTATCATTCGCATTTGATATCCCGATGCCGGAGCCCCGCGTGACCCAACGTTCCCCCATGCACCCGACCGGACGCCTGTTCGCCGCGGTCGCTTTTATCGAGGCCGTGACCTGGGCCGGCCTGCTCATCGGCATGTGGATGAAGTACGGCCCGATGGCCAACGTGGCGCTGGTGAAGCTGTTCGGGCCGCTGCACGGCGTGGCCTTCCTGGTCTATGTGGCAGTCACCCTGTTTGCTGCCGTGCGCCTGCGTTGGCCGTGGTGGGCCAGTGCCCTGGCCCTGCTGGCAGCGATCCCGCCGCTGGTGACGCTGCCCCTGGAGTGGTGGTTCAAGCGCCGTGGCCTGCTCGGCCTGCGTGCAATGCGCTGAACCCAGTGTTACGCGCCCATTCAAGAGAATGGGTATCAAATGCAAATACGAGCCGTTATCATTTGAGGGTGGCATCTGGCCCTGAGCAGGGTCGGTGCCGGGTGGGGCGCGCAGGCGCGCCCGGCCAATCCTTTCCTGTTACGGCTGGTGTTTCATGCACGCACGTCCCGTCGTTCCCGGCTTGCCGGCGCTGGTGTTGGCTGCCCTGATTGGCACCATGGCGATGATGTCCTTCGTCGCCGTGATCGGCCCGGTGGTCCGCATGCTCGGTTTGTCCGAGTGGCATGCCGGGCTGTCAGTCACCGCCGCAGGCGTGTTGTGGATGCTGGCCGCGCGCCCCTGGGGCCAGCTCAGCGACCGCATCGGCCGCAAGCGCGTGCTGATGCTGGCGATGAGTGCCTACACCGTGGTCTACATCGCGCTGGCGGTGTTCATCGACGTGGCCCTGCAGGCGGTGCCGCCGGTGCTGGTGTCAGTGCTGGTGCTGGTCGCTGCGCGCGGCCTGATCGGCCTGTTCTACGCAGCGGTGCCTCCTACCGCAGCTGCGCTGATCGCCGACAAGGCACCGACCGGGCAGCGTGCGAAGTTCCTCGCCCGCCTGGGCAGCGCCAACGCATTGGGCATGGTGCTGGGCCCGGCTGCCGCGGGTTGGCTGGCCTATACGAACCTGTCGCTGGCGCTGTACGTGGCCGCACTGTTGCCACTGCTGGCGTTGGCGCTGCTGGCCTGGCGACTGCCGGCCACACCGCCTGTAATGGGCGTTTCCGCCCAGCGCCGTGCGCCGATGAGCCGCCTCGACCCGCGCCTGCGCCTGCCGCAGCTGGCGGCGTTCATCGCCATGGTTTCCGTGACCATCGCGCAGGTCACGGTTGGCTTCTTCGCGATTGATCGCCTGGGCCTGGATGCGGCGGCCGGTGCGCGCATGGCCGGCATCGCGCTGACGGCGGTCGGCGTTGGCCTGATCCTGGCGCAGGCGCTGGTGATGAAGCTGGAGGTTCATCCGCGCCGCTGGATCGCCCTCGGCGCCGTGATCTCAGGCATCGGCTTTGCTTCGGTGGCGGGCGTGCAGCAGGCCTGGCAACTGCCTGCGGCCTACGCACTGGCTGCATTCGGCATGGGCTTCGTATTCCCTTCGTTCCAGGCGTTGGCCGCCGACGCGGTGGAGGCGCACGAGCAGGGCGCCGCCGCCGGTACTGTCGCTGCCGCGCAGGGACTGGGCATGGTGGCCGGGCCGATGCTCGGCACGCTGGTGTATCGCGGCGGGCCCAGCCTGCCATACCTCCTGGTCGGCGCGTTGCTGCTGTTGCTGTGCGCGCTGGCCGCAGTGCATCGGATGAAGGAGACCCCATGAACGATTCCCTGATGCAGGGCGCGTGGCCGGAGGCTGCGCCCGCGCCGCAGGAGAGCAGCGACGACGCGACGCTGTTCCTGCTGCAGCACGCTGGCCAGCACGTGCACGCACGCGGTTGCCGCGCCACGCTGCCGGCCGGTGCGCTGGCGACGTTGGCGGAACGCGTTTCGGTGTTCTTTGCCCAGCAGCGCGGCGGCCCGGGCCTGCTGGTTGGCGCAGTCCCATTCGAACCCCGTGCCGACGACGCGTTGTACCAGCCCGAGCGCCTGCTGCCAGCGCTGGCACTACAGCCACAGGCCGCGCCAGCGCTGGAGGGTGCCCTGCAGGCCGAGCCTTCGGCGCAGGCGTACGCGGCGTCGGTGGCTGCGGCGGTGCAGGCACTGCGCGCGCCCGAACTGGACCTTCAGAAGGTGGTGCTGGCGCGCAGCCTGGTGGCACGCACCCACCGGGCGCTGTCTCCGGACGTGCTGCTGGCACGGCTGGGCGCGGATCCTTCGGTGGCGACCTATGCGGTTCCGCTGCCGGTGGAAGTGGGTCAGGCGCCAGCGTGGCTGGTGGGCGCGACCCCGGAACTGCTCCTGCGCAAGCGTGGTGCTGAGCTGTTGTCGCACCCGCTGGCGGGGTCTGCGCGGCGCTGCGCCGATGCTGCCGAGGACGAGCGCGCCGCGCAGAACCTGCTGGCCTCGACCAAGGACCATGACGAGCACCGTCATGTGGTCGAGGCGATCGTCGAGGGTCTGGCGCCGTATTGCAGCCACATCGATGCACAGCCGCGGCCGGCGCTGCATGCCACCGCCAGCATGTGGCATCTGGGCACACGCATCCATGCCACGCTGAAGGATCCGCACACGTCGGCCGCCGAGCTGCTGGCGCAACTGCACCCTACGCCGGCGGTCTGCGGTACGCCGCGGTTGGCGGCGCTGCAGCGCATCCGCGAGCTGGAAACGGTGCCGCGCGGCTTCTATGCCGGCGCCGTGGGCTGGTTGGATGCGCAGGGTGACGGCGACTGGTATGTGGCACTCCGCTGCGCACGCCTGCAGGGAATGCAGCTGCGCCTGTTCGCCGGCGCCGGCATCGTTGCCGACTCGCAGCCCGAGGCCGAGGTGGCCGAGACCGCTGCGAAGTTCGCCGCCCTGCTGAATGCGCTGGGTGTCCATGAATCCGCGCCTGCGATCGAGCCTGCCGCATGACTACCTCCACTGACGCTTCCCGCCTGGCACTGCAGCAGGTGTGGCCGGATGACCTGATCGCGCGCTATCGCGAGGCCGGTCATTGGCGTGGCGAGACCTTTCCGGCGTTCCTGCGCGAACGTGCAGAACGCTATGCCGATGACATCGCGGTGGTCGCCGGCGACGTGCGCCTGAGCTATGCGCAGCTGTGGCACGAGGCCGGGCGGATCGGTGCAGGCCTGCTGGCGCTGGGCCTGCAGCCTGGCGAACGGGTGCTGGTGCAGCTGGGCAACACCGCAGGCTTCATCACCACGGTCTGCGGCCTGTTCCGGGCCGGCCTGGTGCCGGTGTACGCGCTGCCGGCGCACCGCATCACCGAGCTGGCGCACTTCGCCAACAAGGCCGAAGCCAGTGCCTACATCACCACGCCACTGCACGATGGCTTCGATCATCGCGGGCTGGCGCGGGCACTACAGGCCGAGGCCCCGGCAGTGCGCCATGTGGTGATCGACGGCGATGCGGCGGAGTTCATCGCGCTGGAGGCGCTGCAGGGTGACCGCAGCCAGCTGCCGCCCAATCCGGACCCGCAGTCGGTGGCGTTCCTGCAGATTTCCGGTGGGAGCACCGGGCTGTCCAAGCTGATTCCACGCACGCATGACGACTACATCTATTCGTTCCGTGCCAGCAATGAAATCTGCGGCATCGACCGCGACAGCGTCTACCTGGTCGCGCTGCCGGCCGCGCACAATTTCCCGATGAGCTCGCCCGGCTTCTTCGGCGCGTTGTATGCCGGTGCCCGCGTGGTGCTCAGCCCCGGCCCCGGGCCGGACGCCGCATTCCCGCTGATCGCACGGGAGCGGGTGACCTGCTGCGGCCTGGTGCCGCCGCTGGCGCTGCTGTGGGCGCAGGCCGCCGCCACCAGCAAGTATGACCTGTCGAGCCTGCAGGTGCTGCAGGTGGGCGGTGCCAAACTGGTGCCGGAAGCCGCACGGCGAGTGATCGACGGCCTTGGCTGCACGCTGCAGCAGGTGTTTGGCATGGCCGAAGGCCTGGTCAACTACACGCGGCTGGATGATCCGGAGGACCTGATCGTGGCTTGCCAGGGTCGGCCGATCAGTCCGGACGACGAAGTGCGCGTGGTCGATGACCATGACCAGCCGGTGGCCGAAGGCGAGGTGGGGCATCTGCTCACCCGTGGCCCGTACACCATCCGTGGCTACCACAACGATGCGGTGGCCAATGCGCGCTCGTTCACCGATGACGGCTTCTACCGTACCGGTGACCGCGTGCAGCAGCTGCCCGGGGGCTACCTGGTGGTACAGGGGCGTGCGGGTGACCACATCAACCGGGCGGGCGAGAAAATCTCTGCTGAAGAGATAGAGGACCACCTGCTGGCACATCCGGGCGTGTTCGATGCGGCCGTGGTCTCGATTCCCGACGAGTACCTGGGCGAGCGCAGCTGCGCCTTTGTGATCCCGCAGGGCGAACCGTTCAAGGCGCCGGCACTGAAGGCCTGGATGCGCGGGCGCGGCCTGGCGGCGTTCAAGGTGCCCGACCAGATCGTGTTCGTCGACAGTTTCAATACCACGGCGGTCGGCAAGATCAGCCGCCGCGAATTGCGCGCGCAGCTGCGTGCGCGTCATCTGCAACAGACAGGAGGAACGCGCTGATGGCGCTGCCCCGTATCACCGACTATCCCTTGCCGACCGCCGCCGAACTACCGCAGGCGCGTGGCCCGTGGCGCCCGCAGCGCGATCGTGTGGCTTTGCTGGTGCACGACATGCAACGCTACTTCCTGGCGGCATTCGACGCCGGCAGCACGCCCTTGCGGCCGGCGGTGGACAACATCGTGCGCCTGCTGGCGCACTGCCGCGCGCAGGGCATTCCGGTGTTCTACACCGCCCAGCACGGTGACCAGGACCGTCGCGACCGCGGCCTTCAGGCCGACCTGTGGGGACCGGGCATGCGTCGCAGCGCCGATCATGAGCCGATCATCGAGGCGCTGGCGCCGCAGCCGGGCGAGCATGTGCTGGTCAAGCATCGCTATAGCGCCTTCCAGCGCAGCAACCTGGAGACGCTGATGCGGGTACGTGGGCGTGATCAGCTGCTGGTGACCGGCGTGTACGCCCATATCGGCTGTACCGCGACCGTCGTCGAGGCCTTCCAGCGTGACATCGAGGCCTTCATCGCCGCCGATGCGGTGGCGGACTTCTCGCGTGCCGATCACGATCAGGCGCTGCACTGGATCGCGCGCACCTGTGGTGTGCCGATGACCACCGATCAGCTGCTGGAGGTGCTGTGATGGCTGCCATGGGTGAGGCGCTGGATCTGGAGCGGATGCGCGCCGACGTGGCGCGCGTGCTGGAGTGCACGCCGGCCGAGATCGGGGACGACGACAACCTGATCGACCTGGATCTGGATTCAATGCGCATGCTCGGCCTGGTCCTGGCCTGGGGCAACACTGGCCTGCCGCTGGAGTTCTCGCAGTTGGCCGAGCACACCACGCTGCGCCGGTGGTGGGGTGTGGTGCAGCAACTGCAGGCCGCGCAGAACGCATGAACGCCGCAGCGCTGGCCACGCCGGTGGCGTTGACCGAGGCCCAGGCGGGGCTGTGGTTCGCACAGCGGCTGGCACCGGACAATCCGTCATTCAATACCGCGCACGCGGTATGGATCGACGGCCCGCTGGACGTGGCCGCGTTCGTCGCAGCCGCAGACCAGGCTGCGCGCGAGGCCGAGGCTTTCGCATTGCGCTTTGCCGAAGGTGCCGATGGCCAGCCACTACAGTGGCATGACCCGGCACACGTGCCGTTGCTTTCGGTGCGCGATGTTTCTACCGAGGCGGATCCCGCCGCTGCGGCACGCAACCTGATGCACGCCGACCGGCTGAGCCCGGTCGATCCCGCCCGCGACCGGATCAGCCAGCAGGTACTGTTCGATCTGGGTGGCCTGCGCTGGGTCTGGTACCTGCGCGTGCATCATCTGGCGGCCGATGGCTACGGCATGGCGCTGTTCACTGATCGGGTGTGCGCGTTGTATGCCGGTCGTACCGGTGAGTCACTGCCGGGGCTGGCGGGCGTGCTGGCCGATGATGCCGCGTTTCGTGCCGATCCGCGCCGCGTGCAGGCCAGGCAGTGGTGGCGCGAGCACATGCAGGGCGCACCGGCAGGTGCAGGCCTGGCCGGCACGCTCGCGGCCAGTGACGACGCGCTGCGCTGGGTGCAGCCGCTCGATGCGGCATTCCGTGAGCTGTTGCTGCAGGCTTCGGTGCGTTGGCTGCAGCCCTGGCCGGATGTGCTGGTCGCGCTGGCGGCCGAGTACCTGCGGCGGATGAGTGGCGCCGATGAAGTGGTGCTGGGCGTGCCCTACATGGGGCGGTTGGGCAACGCGTCGGCGCGGGTGCCGGCGATGGTGATGAATGTGTTGCCGCTGCGCGTGGCGGCCGGCGAGGGCAGCGTCGAGGCCTTTGCCCGGGGCCTGGGTCGCCAGCTCAGTCAAGGCCGCAGGCACGGCCGCTACCGGGGCGAGCAGCTGCGCCGGGACCTGGGCCTGGTCGGCACGCAGCAGCGCCTGCATGGTCCATTGGTGAACGTGCAGCCGTTCTACAGGCCGCTGGCGCTGACCGACGTGCAGGCGACGCTGGAGGTGCTGTGCACCGGGCCGGTGGATGACCTGGCGCTGGCTTTCCGTGGCAATGGCCAGCACCTGCTGGATCTGGAGATCGAGGCCAATCCCGCGCTGTACAGTCGCGAGGATGTCGAGGCGCACGCGGTGAGGCTGCTGCATTTCGTGTCGGCGGCGCTGCAGGCTGACGATATCGAAACCGTACCCTTGGCGACGCCCATGGAGGCGCAACAGGTGCTGCAGGGTTTCAACGCCACCGCGCACGCGCTTCCTGAGACCACCTTGGTTGAATTGCTGCAGCAGGGCATGGATCGGGACCCGCACACGCCTGCGCTGGTGTTCGGCGATGCGACGCTGGATTACGCGACGCTGGAAGCGCGCAGCTTCGCGCTGGCGGCACAGCTGCGGGCAATGGATGTCGGCCCGGGCAGCGTGGTGGCGGTGGCATTGCCGCGCTCGCTGGAGCTGGTGATCGCGCTGGTCGCGGTGCTGCGTGCAGGCGCGGCCTATCTTCCGTTGGACCTTGCCCATCCCGACGAGCGGCTGGCGCGCATCTTCGCCTCGGCGCAGCCGGTGTGCGTTCTGGCTGCGGCGGAGATTTCGGCGCGCACGGCCGGCGTACCGGTGCTCGCGCCGGAGCAGTGGGCCGCGCTGAGCTTCGCTGCGCCCTGGGCCGATCCGGCGCCCAGCGATGCGGCCTATGTGATCTATACCTCCGGTTCGACCGGCGAGCCGAAGGGCGTGGTCATCGAACACCGCGCCATCGTCAACCGCCTGCTGTGGATGCGCGAGCACTACGGCATCCGCGCCGATGACCGCGTGCTGCAGAAGACCCCGGCCACCTTCGATGTGTCGGTCTGGGAGTTCTTCCTGCCGTTGCTGTGCGGGGCAACGCTGGTGATTGCCGGGCCCGATGCGCATCGCGACCCCACTGAACTGGCCCGCTTGATCCGTGGCCATGGCATCACCACGGCGCATTTCGTGCCGTCGATGCTCGATGCCTTCCTCGCTGCACCGGCCTCCGAAGGCCTGCAGCTGCGACGGGCATTCACCAGTGGCGAGGCGCTGGACGCCGCGTTGCGCGACCGCTTCCACGCGCGCATGCACGCCGAGCTGCACAACCTGTATGGCCCGACCGAAGCCGCGGTGGACGTCAGCTACTGGCCGGCGTCGGCGCAGGATCGATCGCGGCCGGTGCCGATCGGCTTCCCGGTCTGGAATACCCGACTTTACGTGCTGGACGCGCGGATGCAGCCGGTGCCGGTCGGTGTGGCCGGTGACCTTTATCTGGGCGGTGTGCAGCTGGCGCGCGGCTATCTCGGTCGCGAGGACCTGACTGCCGAACGCTTCCTTGCCGATCCTTTCCTGGCGGGCGAGCGCATCTACCGCACCGGCGACATAGCGCGCTGGCGCAGCGATGGCGCGGTGGAGTACCTGGGCCGCAGCGACCATCAGGTGAAACTGCGCGGCCTGCGCATCGAGTTGGGCGAGATCGAGGCGGCTTTGCGCGAACTGCCGGGCATGGAGCGGGTGGAAGTGCTGCTGCGCCAGGATGCGCCCGGCGACGCGCGTCTGGTGGCGTATGTGCCGACTGCGCTTGCCGATGCCGTGATGCTGCGCAGCCATTTGGCCACGCGTGTGCCGGACTACATGGTGCCCTCGGCGTTTGTCGGCGTGGACCACTGGCCGGTGACCGCCAACGGCAAGCTCGACCGCAACGCGTTGCCGAAACCATCACAACATGAGGTCGCCGGATTGGCGCCGCGGGCGCCGTTGGAACAGGAGCTGGCGTCGCTGTTTGCCCAGGCACTCGGGCGAGAAGCGCCGGTGGCGGTGGATGCGGATTTCTTCAGTCTCGGCGGTGACTCGCTGTCGGCGGTGCACCTGCTGCTGGCGATCGAACAGCGCTGGCGCTGCGATCTCGGTCTGGGGGCGTTGTTTGCCCAGCCCACCGTGGCCGCGCTGGCGGTTCGCATTGCCGAGCCACCCGCGCTGGCCGATCACGCACTGGGGCCGGTGATCGCGCTGGCCGCGACCGACGCTGCCGGGCCTACGCCGCTGTTCGTGCTGCACCCGGCCGGCGGCATCGCCTGGAACTACCGCACCCTGGCCCGGGCACTGCAGCCGGCACGCCCGGTATATGGCCTGCAGTCGCCGGCACTGGACGCGCGGCAGCCGCTGCCGAGCAGCATCGAGGCGATGGCCAGCGACTACGTACAGCGCGTGGTTGCATTGCAGCCAAAGGGGCCGGTACACCTGCTGGGCTGGTCGGTGGGTGGCATCCTCGCGCAGGCAATGGCGGTGCGACTGCATGAGATCGGGCGCGAGGTCGGCGAACTGGTACTGCTGGACGCCTATCCCAGCGAGTGCTGGCGGGCCGAGCCGGAACCCGATGCCATCGCCGCATTGCGGGCACTGCTGGCGATTGCCGGGCATGACCCGGATGCGCATCCGGAACTGGACAGCCGGGAGCGCATTCTCGCGTTCCTGCGTCGCGGTGGCAGTGCGCTGGGTAGCCTGCCGGATGTCGTGCTGGATGGCGTGGTGCGCGCAGTGACCGGCACCAATCGACTGATCCGTGAGCATATCCACCGGTCGTTCGATGGCACGCTGGTGCATGTGCGTGCGGGCCGGGATCACCAGGCGCGGCCACAGTTGCAGTCGGCGTTGTGGCGGGCACACGCGCGTAGGGTGCAGTCGTTGGAACTGCCGTTCCTGCATGCAGAACTGACCGGCCGCGATGCGGTGGCGCAGCTGGCGCCGTGGTTGTCGGCGCGGTTGCGCCAATGGGACGAGCAACAGGAGATCGCAACATGCAGTTGACCGGCTTTGAAGGCCGCGTGGCGCTGGTCACCGGCGCTGCCGGCGGCATCGGCGAGGCACTGGTACGGTTACTGGCCGAGGCCGGTTGCACCGTGGTGGCGACCGATCGCGAGGCGCCTGTTACGGCAGATGTGCGTGTGCATACCTTCGCACTCGACGTGACCGACAGTGCCGCCGTGGACGGCTTGGTGGATCAGGTCGAGTCCCGCATCGGGCCGATCATGCTGGGCGCCAGCGTGGCCGGTGTGCTGCATGTGGGCGGCGTGACCGAGACCGGCGATGACGACTGGCGCCGGGTGTTCGCGGTGAACACCGACGGGGTGTTCCATGTCGGGCGTGCCCTGGCGCGGGTGATGTCGCCGCGCGGGCAGGGCGCGATGGTTACCGTCAGCTCGAATGCGGCCGGTGTGCCGAGGCATGGCATGGCCGCCTATGCGGCATCCAAGGCCGCCGCCACCATGTTCACACGCTGCCTCGGGCTGGAGCTGGCGCCGTTGGGCATCCGCTGCAACATCGTCGCCCCGGGCTCGACGCTGACCCCGATGCAGACCTGCATGTGGCAGGACGAGCACGGCGCCGAACGGGTGATCGCCGGCAACCTGGAGACCTACAAGGCCGGCATTCCGCTGCGCAAGCTGGCCGCCCCCGAGGACATCGCAAACGCGGCGATGTTCCTGCTCTCCGAGCAGGCCGGGCACGTAGCGATGAGCGACCTGTACGTGGACGGCGGCGCCACCCTGCGCGCCTGAGCCCCGACCGCCGCTGCCCGGCAACGGTAGTGCCGGCCGCTGGCCGGTAGTCCATAGCCCCCGGTAGTGCCGGCCGCTGGCCGGCAACCTCATTCAGCTTCAGACATCTCCCAGCCCCCATCGAGGCTTGGCCCGACAGCCAGCGCCCAATGATCGACCCACCATGGCGCATGAGCAGCCATCGCCTCCGCCTGGGCCGTCGCTCGATCATTGGCCAGGCCTATATTCTGACCACCACCACGCATCGGCGCCGCAGGCTCTTTGAAAGCGACGCTTCGGCAGCATGTGTAATCGATCAGTTCGATTACATCGAACAGCGCGGGCTCGTACGGTCACGGGCATGGGTTGTCATGCTGGATCACGTCCACTGGATGTTCGAGCTGCGTGCAGCTGACCTTCCCGACATGGCGCGCCGGATGAAATCGTCGAGCGCGCTTGCCCTGAATCGCCTGGCGGGCCGTCGAAGCACGGTGTGGCAGCCCGGCTACTTCGATCATGCATTGAGGACCGAAGAGTCGCTGGCGCGGCAGGCGTTGTACATCCTGGGGAATCCGGTACGCGCCGGTCTCGCTGGACAGATTGGCGAGTATCCCTATGCGTGGTCGGCCTGGATGTGATGCCGGCCAGCGGCCGGCACTACCACAGCAGAACCGACGCGCAGCGTAGATCGCGTTCCGGCGCACAGAGCACCCTCGATGGTAGTGCCGGCCGCTGGCCGGCAATACAGGATCTCCCGGTGCTGCCGGCCAGCGGCCGGCACTACCTCAGGGAAAAATACATGCGAAAGACAGGGATGTTGATGATCGCCGGGCTGCTGCTGGCCCCTGCCGTGCAGGCGTCACCCGCCTGCCAGGAACCAGAGGCGGTGGCCCGCGCCTTCTACGAGGCAACGACGGGCGATGGTGATCTGCTGGAGCCACCCTCGGCGCTGGTCAGCCCTGCCTTCGGCAAGGCACTGCGTGGAGAGCGCGCCTGCCAGCAGCGCGAAGAGGGCATCTGCACCATCGATTCGGATCCGTGGCTGGATGCGCAGGACGGTGACATCGAAACCCCGGTGCGCTACAGCTGGAAGGAGGCTTCGGCCTCCGCCGGCCAGGTCGAGATGCGCTATTCGGTGTGGAAGAAGGCCTACCTGACCCGCCTGCCGATGGTGCGCCGCGGGCAGGGGTGCTGGCAGGTTGATGACATCGTCACCAACAGTGGTCGTTCGGTGCGGAAAATCCTGGCCCAGCCGCTGCCTTGACCGCGTACGGCATCCACGCATGATGCGGTCCAGTTGCCGGCCAGCGGCCGGCGCTACCCGGTGATGTCGGGTGGGTGCCGACCGTTGGTCGGCACGCCTTTATCGCGAATGCCCGAACACCAGTTCGATCACGAACTGGCTGCCGAAGAAGGCCAGCAGCAGCAACAGCATCGCCGCCAGCGTCCAGTGCACCGCCTTCATGCCGCGCCAGCCGTAGCGCCGGCGGCCGATCAGCAGCACGCCGAACACGATCCACGACAGCACGCTCAGCACGGTCTTGTGCACCAGCTTCTGCGCCAGCAGGTCGTCGACGAACAGCACCCCGGTGACCAGGGTCAGGGTCAGCAGCGCGAAGCCGACGGTGATCACCCGGAACAGCAGTGATTCCAGGTCGGCCAGCGGCGGCAGCGCCCGCAGCCAAGGCCGGAACTCGCGGCGGCGCAGCGCGCGTTCCTGCAGCCACAGCATGATCGCCAGCAGCGCGGCGATGCTCAGCGTGGCGTAGGCCAGCAGGGCCAGCCAGGCGTGGCTGGCCAGGCGCCAGCCCAGTACCTTGCTCGGTTCGTGGCCGTAACCGTGGTAGGCCAGCAGCAGCACGGCGGCCAGCGGGAACACCACCACGCCCAGCGCCGACATCCGCCCGCGCGCGCCGACCAGCGACGTCAGCCAGGCCATGCCCAGGCCGACCAGCGACAGTGCGGCGAAGAAGTGCATGTCCGGCCCGCCGTTGGTGCGCATCGCCACCATCACGTGGTAGCCGCCGTGCAGCAGCATGGCGGGCAGGGCCGGCCACAGCCAGATGGGGGAGCCGGTCGTCTCATCGCGGCCAAGCGCGCGCACCAGCAGGGCACTGGCAGCCAGGTAGAGCAGGACGGCGATGAGAACGATTGTCATCGTTGCAGTTTCGCATACCCCCGTGATGCTGGCGACGGCCCCGTGGCCGCAGTCCGGGGAGACAGCCGGACCCGTTATACTGTCTGCCTTATTGTCCCCCGCTTTCAGACAGGTTGCGCCGCATGTTCGAGTCCCTGACCCAGCGCCTTTCCGGCACCATCGAGCGCCTGCGTGGCCGTGGCCGCCTGACCGAGGAGAACATCCGCGAGGCGACCCGCGAAGTGCGCATCGCGCTGCTCGAAGCCGACGTTGCGCTGCCGGTGGTGCAGGCCCTGATCGAGCGCATCAAGGTGCGCGCGGTCGGCCAGGAAGTGCTGAAGTCGCTGACCCCGGGCCAGGCGCTGATCAAGGTCGTGCGCGACGAGCTGACTGCGGTGATGGGCGCCGAAGCCAGCGACCTGAACCTCAATGTGCCCGCTCCGGCCATCATCCTGATGGCGGGCCTGCAGGGCGCCGGCAAGACCACCACCGTGGGCAAGCTGGCCAAGCACCTGAAGGAAAAACGCAAGAAGAAGGTGATGGTGGTCTCGGCCGACGTCTACCGTCCGGCCGCGATCGAACAGCTGAAGACCCTGGCCGAGCAGGTCGGCGTGCTGTTCTTCCCGTCCAGTGCCGACCAGAAGCCGGAAGCCATCGTCCGCGCCGCCATCGACGATGCACGCAAGTCGTTCGTCGACGTACTGCTGGTCGATACCGCCGGCCGCCTGGCCATCGACGAAGCGATGATGGCCGAGATCAAGGCCCTGCACGCTGCGGTGAATCCGGCCGAAACGCTGTTCGTGGTCGACGCCATGACCGGCCAGGACGCGGCCAATACCGCCAAGGCCTTCGGCGATGCCCTGCCGCTGACCGGCGTGGTGCTGACCAAGACCGACGGTGACGCCCGCGGCGGCGCCGCGCTGAGCGTGCGCTACATCACCGGCAAGCCGATCAAGTTCGTCGGCGTCAGTGAAAAGCCGGAAGGCCTGGACGTGTTCCACCCGGACCGTATCGCCAGCCGCATCCTCGACATGGGCGACGTGCTGTCGCTGGTCGAGCAGGTCGAGCAGCAGGTCGACAAGGACAAGGCCGCCAAGCTGGCCGAGAAGGTCGCCAAGGGCAAGAAATTCGACCTGAACGACATGTGTGACCAGCTGGAGCAGATGCAGAACATGGGCGGCATCGGCGGCCTGATGGACAAGCTGCCGGGCCTGGGCAACATCCCCGACCATCTGAAGCAGCAGGTCAGCCAGGGCAAGGAAGTGCCGCGCATGATCGCCATCATCAGCTCGATGACCAAGAAGGAACGGCGCAATCCGAACCTGCTCAACGGCTCGCGCCGCGCGCGCATCGCCAAGGGCTCGGGCGTGACGCCGGCCGACGTCAACAAGCTGATGAAGCAGTACATGCAGATGGAAAAGATGATGAGCAAGATGGCCGGCGGTGGCATGAAGGGCATGTTGCGCAGCATGAAGGGCATGATGGGCGCCATGGGCGGCCGTGGCATGCCGTTCCGTTGATGACGGCCCCGTCCGCAATCTGATGTAGCGCCCGGGCCCACGCTCGGGCGGCGGCGCACAAGCGCCGCAGCAGGCCGTCGGGCAGCAGGCTCGACTCTTCCCCTGTCCTGCGCGCACCATGGGGGCCTGTCCGAAACGATGGGCCGTCATGCAGAGTTCCGCTGTAGCTTCCCGCGCCGAGGCGTTCTGCCGGCGCTTTGGCGTTTCCGTTCCGATCCTGCTGGCACCGATGGCCGGTGCCTGCCCGGTACCGTTGTCGGCTGCGCTGGCCAACGCCGGCAGCATGGGCGCAATGGGCGCGGTGTTGTCCTCTTCGGCCGATATCGGTCGCTGGATGGATGACTTCCGCGCAGCCTCCAGCGGTCCGGCGCAGGTGAACCTGTGGATGCCGGACCCTGTACCTGCCCGTGACGTTGCCGCCGAGGCCGCCAGCCGCGCCTTCCTCGCGCAATGGGGCCCGGAGGTGCCGGCCAGCGCCGCCGACGCCACGCCGGCCGACTTCGAAGAACAGTTCGCCGCACTGCTGGCGGCGCGTCCTGCGGTGGCCTCGACCATCATGGGCGTGCTGTTGCCGCGCCACGTGCAGCAGTTGAAGGACGCCGGCATCGCCTGGATCGCCTGTGCCACCACCTTGTCCGAAGCGCGCGCGGCACAGGACGCCGGCGCCGACGCGGTGGTGGCGCAGGGCGCGGAGGCCGGCGGCCATCGGGGTTCCTTTGATCCGGCGATGGCCGAGCGCCAGCTGGTGGGACTGTTTGCGCTGCTGCCGCGCCTGGCCGATCAGCTGCAGATTCCGGTGATTGCCGCCGGCGGCATCGCCGATGGCCGTGGCATCGCTGCCGCACTCACCTTGGGCGCCAGTGCGGTGCAGATCGGCACCGCCTTCCTGCGCACGCCGGAAGCGGCGATCGCTTCGGCGTGGGCCGATGGGCTGGCCGCCAGCGAACCGGAAGACACCTGGCCGACCCGCGCCTTCAGTGGTCGCCTGGGCCGTGGCCTGGCGACGCCCTATGTGCGCGCCGCTGCCGCAGAAGGCGCCCCCGCGCCGCGTCCATACCCGGTGCAGCGCGGCCTGACCGCCCCGATGCGCAGGCAGGCGGCACAGGACAATCGTCTCGCAGCGATGCAGGCCTGGGCCGGGCAGTCGGCGCGGATGGCGCCGGCGCAGCCGGCCGCCGACGTGCTGCGCGGCATGTGGGAACAGGCGCAGGCACTGCTGCCATGATGGTGAGCTGCAACGGCCGGGCGGCGCAGGTGGAGGATCTCCTGCCGGCGCTGGTGAATTACGGCCACTTCACCTCGCTGCAGGTGCGTGGTGGTGCAGTGCAGGGGCTGGACCTGCATCTGGCGCGGCTGTCACAGGCTACGCGCGAACTGTTCGGCAGCGAACTGGACACGGTGCAGGTACAGGCATGGATGGCGCAGGCATTGCAGCAGTCAGGGCAGGCCGATGCCTCGCTGCGGGCGACGGTGTACTCGCGCCGCTTCGATTTCCGCAATCCGCTGGCGGCGGTGCCGGTGGACGTGCTGGTGGCGGTGTCAGCGCCGGTGACGCTGACCGTCGCCAAGCGCGTGCGCAGCGTGGCCTGGCAGCGTGAACTGCCGCAGATCAAGCACGTCGGCACGTTTGGTTTGTTCGCCGAACGCCGCGCGGCGCTGGCGGCGGGTTTCGACGACGTGCTGTTCATGACCGCCGATGGCCACGTGAGTGAAGGCAGCACCTGGAACCTGGCCGTGCACGATGGTGAACGGCTGCTCTGGCCGCAGGCGCCAGCCCTGCGCGGTACGGCCGAAGCGCTGCTGAAGCAGCATTGGCCCGGCGCGCAGCTGACGCGGCCGTTGGCGCTGGCTGAACTGGCCGGCGTAAAGGCCGCTTTTGCCTGCAACGCCAGCGGCCTGTGGGCGCTGGAGGCCATCGACGGGCATGTCCTGCCCGGCTCGCAGGCACTGGCTGAACAGGGCAGGGTGGTGCTGGCGGCGGTGGCCTGGCAGGGATTGGGGTCAGACCCCTTTTGCGGCACAAAAGCGATCTGACCCCCCGGGGTTGGCCCGGCCGCGATCTGCCGCTATAATCGTCCGCTTACCTCGCCATCCTGGCGACTGGGCAATAGGAAAAACACCATGGTCAAGATCCGACTGACCCGCGGCGGCGCCAAGAAGCGTCCGTTCTACCACATCATCGTCACCGACGTGCGCAGCGCGCGCGACGGCCGCAACATCGAGCGCGTTGGCTTCTACAACCCGGTCGCCCAGGGCGCCGAGAAGCGCATCGAGCTGGACCTGGCCCGCGTTGACCATTGGGTCAAGAACGGCGCCCAGCCGACCGACAAGGTCCGCAACCTGATCAAGGAAGCGACCAAGTCCCAGGCCGCTGCGGCCTGATCCTGACGGGCCACGCTTCGGCGTGGCCCTCTTGGTTGAAGCAGATGAAAGATATCGAGCGCCGCATCCTGCTGGGCAGGGTTGTCGGCGCTTTTGGTGTGCGCGGCGAAATCAAGCTCGAGTCCTGGACCGAGCCTCGTTCCGCCATTTTCCGTTACCAGCCGTGGATCGTGCGCAGCCCGTCCGGCGTGGAAACCACGGTTGAGGGTGTACGCGGCCGCGACAGCGGCAAGCACCTGGTGGCCCGTTTTCCCGGGGTCGAGGATCGCGATGTGGTCGAAGCGATGCGCGGCACCGAGATCTACGTGGCCCGCAGTGCCTTGCCGCCGCCGAAGCCCGATGAATACTACTGGGTGGACCTGGAAGGCCTGGATGTGAAGACCACCGAGGGCGTCGCCCTGGGCCAGGTCTCGCACCTGTTCAGCACCGGCGCCAATGACGTGGTGGTGGTCCGGGGTGACCGCGAGCGGATGATTCCGTTCGTGCAGCCGGACTTCGTCAAATCGGTCGATTTCGAGGCCAACCTGATCGTGGTCGACTGGGACCCCGAGTTCTGAGTGCGAGCATGCGTTTCGACGTCATCACCCTGTTTCCCGAGTTCCTCGCCCAGTCCGCTGGACTGGGCGTGGTCGGGCGCGCGCAGGAGAAGGGACTGTTCAGCCTGCATGGCTGGAACCCCCGTGATTACGCCGAAGGCAACTACCGCCGGGTGGACGACCGTCCGTTCGGCGGTGGCCCGGGCATGGTGATGCTGATCGAGCCGCTGCAGGCCTGCCTGCAGGCGATCCGCGAGGCCGATCCAACCCCGGCGCGGGTGATCTACCTCAGCCCGCAGGGCGCGCCGTTGACCCAGGCCAAGGTGCGGGAACTGGCGGCGCTGCCGCGCATGGTCCTGCTCTGTGGCCGCTACGAGGGCATCGACGAGCGTTTCCTGGAGGCCAATGTCGACGAGGAAATCTCCCTCGGCGACTACGTGCTGTCCGGGGGCGAGCTGGGCGCGGCGGTGATCATCGACGCCGTGGCCCGCCTGCAGGACGGTGCCCTGAACGATGCGGAGTCGGCGGCGCAGGACAGCTTCGAGGGCGACCTCGGTCTGCTCGACTGCCCGCATTACAGCCAGCCGGCCCAGCACCCGCTGGGGGACGTGCCGGAGGTGCTGCGCTCGGGCAATCACGCGGCCATCGCCGCCTGGCGCCGCCAGCAGTCGCTGCTCCGGACCGCCCAGCGGCGCCCGGACCTGCTGGATGAACAGGCACTGGGCAAGGCCGACCGCAAACTGCTGGAGCAGGGCCGCCAGGCCCGGAACCAGAAGGCCAGCCCCTAGCGCAGGGCTGGCTTTATCGGCTATCATGGCCAATTCCCGCCAGCCCCGGTTGGCGCGCGCCGTACCCAAAACAAACGTGCAGCACAGTCCGGTGACTGCATGAGCCCACGTTGTCGATATGACACGCCCACCCGAACCAGAATCGGTGTAACCCATGAGCAAGCTGAACAAGTCCATCGTCGCGGAATTCGAATCCGCCCAGATCACCCGTGAACTGCCGAAGTTCAGCCAGGGCGACACCGTTGTCGTCAACGTGAAGGTGAAGGAAGGCAGCCGCGAGCGCGTGCAGGCCTACGAAGGCGTCGTCATCGCCACCAAGAATGCCGGCCTGAACTCCTCGTTCACCGTCCGCAAGATCTCGCACGGCTACGGCGTCGAGCGCGTTTTCCAGACCCACAGCGCCATCATCGACTCGGTCGAAGTGAAGCGTCGTGGTAAGGTCCGCGCCGGCAAGCTGTACTACCTGCGTGGCCTGGAAGGCAAGGCTGCCCGCATCAAGGAAGACCTGGCTGCCGCTGCTGCCGCCAAGGCTGCCCGTCTGGCCGACAAGGCCTGATAAACAACTTCGGTTGTTGCCGCGACGGCCACCTTCGGGTGGCCGTTTGCGTTTCCGGCATCGCATCGGCCACGATCAGGTGATGAGCGACATCAACCCGCGCTATCCTGCCGTGATCCAGTCGGCGCTGCGCTTCCTGGACGGCCAGGGGCTGGCGCGCGTGCAGTCGGCACCGCTGCTGCATCGCCTGCTCTGGCGCCTGGGCATTGCACTGCCGCCGCCGATCCTGGCCGGTTTTGCTACCAACGCGCTGGTGCAGGGCCTGCTGTTCGGGCTGTTCTGGACCGCGCTGATGTGGCTGATGCTGTGGCAGGGCAGCGAGCGCCCGCTGGCGCTGTTGCTGGTGGCCGGCCTGTTGGCTGGAGCGCTGTTCGGCATGGTGATGGCGGCGCTGATGCGCTCGCTGCGCCGCCACCGCAAGCTGCCGGACTGGCGACGGTTCCGCGCACGGCAGGCGGACTGAGCCGATGGCGCACTGCGCCGTGACCACACGGCGGGCCCGCGCTAGGCTGCAGCTTCATCCCGATGGACGTATCGTGCGATGCCTGCCAAGCGAACCGCACCTTCCACTGCGCCCACGCTGCTGTCCGGTGGCAACCCGCAGATCGCCAAGGGCGAGGGCGATGCGCCGGTGCAGGCATACGTTGCCGCCATGCCGGGTTGGAAACGTGCGATCGGCGCGCGACTGGATGCATTGATCGAGCAGGCCGTACCTGGCGTGCACAAGGCGGTGAAGTGGAACTCGCCGATGTATGCGGTTGCGCCGGGCGAAGGGTGGTTTCTCAGCTTCCATTGCTTCACCCGCTACATCAAGGTGGCGTTCTTCCGCGGCGCGGCACTGGCGCCAGTGCCGCCCGAGCCGTCCAGGAGCGCCAATACGCGTTACCTGCACATCTTCGAAGATGCCCCGTTGGATGAAACGCAGTTCCGCGACTGGGTGCGCCAGGCCGCCGCGTTGCCCGGCGAGCGCATGTAACCCCGACGTTCCGATTCCCTTCCCGACGAGAGCCGCTGATGGTCACGCATGCACCGAACCCTGCCGATGCCGGAACACCGGCCGCTGAACTGATCGACGCGCGCATCGCCGAACTGGGTGACTGGCGCGGCGAAACGCTGGCACGCGTGCGCGCCTTGATCCATGAAGCCCTGCCCGACGTGCAGGAGACCTGGAAGTGGCGCGGCACGCCGGTGTGGGAGCAGGACGGCATCCTGTGCACCGGCGAAACCTACAGGCAGGCGGTGAAACTGACCTTCGCCCACGGCGCGGCGCTGCCGGACCCGAAGGGCCTGTTCAATGCCAGCCTGGACGGCAACACCCGGCGCGCGATCGATATCCATCAAGGCGCGATGCCGGATGCCGCTACGTTCAAGGCGCTGCTGCGCGCGGCGGCGACGTTCAACGCGGCGAAGAAGAAGCGCTGACCGTCTTCTGTAGAGCCGAGCCCATGCTCGGCTGACAGGCCTGTGCGGACCAACGGTCCGCACCCACCTCAACGTGGCGGCGCTGGCTCCAGTGCCGCATCCGGGTCGGCCACCGGCGAGGGTGGGCAGGCGGGAATCTCCGAGGGCGTGGCCAGCGCATCGGCATGGGAGGGCTTGCCCATCATCTTCGCCTTGCGCCAGCCACCCCAGCGGTAATACGCCAGCGACAGCAGCATCGACACCAGCGAGCTGACCGGGAAGCTCCACCAGATCGCATCGGCGCCCCAGTAAGGCTGCAGCAGTTCGGCGAACGGCACGCGCACGCCCCACAGCGAGCCGGCCAGGATCAGCAGCGGCGGAATCACCGCGCCGGTGGAGCGCACCACGCCGGAGATCACGAAGCTGACGCCGAAGAACAGGAACGAGCCGATCACTACGTGGTTGAGGTGGCGCGCGATCTCCAGCGCCTGGCTGGCCGGTGGCAGGAACAGCGCCAGCAGCTGGCGATCGAACACCACCAGCGGCAGGATCAACGCGCCGGTCAGCAGGAAGTTGAACAGCACGCCTTGGCGCGCGGTGCCGCGCACGCGGTCCCAGCGCTGCGCCCCCACGTTCTGTGCGGCCATCGAAGAGCACGCCGCACCGATCGCCATCGCTGGCATCTGCAGGTAGTTCCACAGTTGCAGGGCAGCGCCGTAGCCCGCGCCGGTGTCGGTCCCGTACTGGTTGACCATGGTCATCAGCAGGATCACCGACAGCGAGATCAGCACCATCTGCAGGCCCATCGGCACGCCCTTGACCACCAGCGCCTTGAGGATGGTCATGTCGAGCTTGAACAGGCGCATGTCGGCGCGGCCCAGCCACAGGGTGTGGCGCTTGTGCCGCATGTACAGCAGCAGGCCGGCCAGCGACAGCGTCTGCGCGACCAGCGTGGCCCACGCCGAGCCGGCGATACCCAGCGCAGGGAACGGCCCCATGCCGAAGATCAGTACCGGGTTCAGCACGATGTCCAGTGCCACCGACACCATCAGGAAACGGAATGGCGTGCGCGAATCACCGGCACCGCGCAGCGCGGCGGTGAGGAAGGCGAACGCGTACAGCGTCGGCATCGCCAGGAAGATGATCTGCAGGTAGGCCTCGGCCAATGGCAGCGAAGCGGCCGGCGTGCCCATCGCCGCCAGCAGCGGATGGGCCATGAACCAGCCGGCGAGGGCGATGATCACCGACAGGCCGATGAAGAAGGTTGCGCTGGTGCCGACCACGCGCCGCGCCTGCACGATGTCGCGCGCGCCGATCGCCTGGCCGATCAGGATGGTGGAGGCCATGCCGAAACCGAACACAGAGCCGATCAGGAAGAACATGATGTTGTTGGCGTTCGCGGTGGCGGTCAGTGCCGCCTCGCCGAGGAAGCGCCCGACCCAGACCGCGTTCACCGAACCGTTCAGCGACTGCGCGATGTTGCCCGCCAGGATCGGCAGGGAGAACAACAGGAGATTGCGCCCGATCGGGCCGGAGGTCAGGTCAAGCGGCGCTTTGGCCATGGAGTGGTGATCGAATCCCGGGAGGCGCACACTAGCACCAAGCCAGTTCGCGGGATGTGGCAATGCATCAACGACTGCAGGTGGAGCGGAGGTTGGCGCTGGCCTTGATCGGCGCTGTATTGGCCGCATGTTCGATGGACGACCGGCTGGGTGATACCCAGATCCGGCCAACCGACCGTCCCGAGTGCCTGGTAGGCAGCCAGCGCCAGGACCTGGCCTCCGGGGTGCGGCCATTGATCGGCGGCACCGGCTGCCGGGCCGACCCGGACAACCCGCGTCCCCTCAACAAGCCACTGGAGTAGCCTGCCCCCATGCCCGAGCTTTCCCCGCTGTCACCCAGTGTCCGCCTGGACATCTGGTTGTGGGCGGCCCGTTTCTTCAAGACCCGCAGCCTGGCCAAGCAGGCGATCGAGACCGGCAAGGTCAGCGTTGCCGGGCAGCGTCCGAAATCCTCACGCGCGGTGCGTGTGGGCGAGCAGCTTCAGGTCGACCGTGGTGAAGAGCATTTCGAGGTCCAGGTGCTCGGCCTGAGCGATCAGCGCGGGCCCGCAGCGACGGCGCAGCAGCTGTATGCCGAGAGCGAGGCCTCCAAGGCGCGTCGTGCCGAACAGCGTGCGCTGCGCATCGCCGCGCGTGACGGGTTCCAGCCGCCGGAGCACAAGCCGGACAAGCGTGCGCGGCGATTGATCCGCGCCCTGGGGGACATTGACGCGCTGTGACGCAGCCCCGGCGTTCGCCGGCGACATCACCTTCCGGGATATGCCGCAGCGCTGTGGCAACGGCTTCAATGGGAGCTCGCCGGACCGTGCCTGCGTCCAGGTGCTGCGGGACGCCGGCCGAGATGGCGCACGTGCTGCGGAGAGCGTGCGAACCGACGCTTCGCACCCGGTGGAGCGCGCCGGTAGCGCCGGGCCATGCCCGGCGACTACCCCGATCGCCTCAACCGTGCAGGTCGTAGCGGTCCAGTTCCATCACCCGCGTCCAGGCGGCGATGAAATCCTGCACGAACTTCTTCTCGCCATCGGCGCTGGCATAGACCTCGGCCAATGCGCGCAGCACCGCGTTTGAGCCGAACACCAGGTCGGCGCGGGTACCGGTCCAGCGCACAGCGCCGTCGGTGCGGCCACGGCCTTCGTAGCTTTCGCGGCCGGTGGCCTTCCACTCCGTACCCATGTCCAGCAGGTTGACGAAGAAGTCGTTGCTGAGCGTGCCTGGGCGCGTGGTGAACACGCCGTGCTTGCCACCATCGGCATTGGCACCGAGCACGCGCAGGCCGCCGACCAGCACGGTCATCTCCGGCGCGGTCAGCGTAAGCAGCTGCGCCTTGTCGATCAGCAGCGCCTCCCCGGGCACGCTGTAGGCGCCCTTCAGGTAATTGCGGAAGCCATCGGCGACCGGCTCGAGCACCGCGAACGATTCGACGTCGGTCTGTTCCTGGCTGGCATCGGTGCGGCCCGGGGTGAACGGCACGCTGACCTCATGGCCACCGGCCTTGGCCGCCTGTTCGACACCCACGCCACCGGCCAGCACGATCAGGTCGGCCAGTGACACGTGCTTGCCGCCGGCATTGAAGCTGGCCTGCACCTTTTCCAGCGCGGCCAGCACCTTGGCCAGCTGCTGCGGCTGGTTCACCGCCCAGTCCTTCTGCGGGGCCAGGCGGATGCGTGCACCGTTGGCGCCGCCGCGCTTGTCCGAACCACGGAAGGTCGAGGCCGACGCCCATGCGGTGGAGACCAGCTCGGCGACGCTCAGGCCCGCTGCGGCGATCTGCTGCTTCAGCGCGGCGATGTCCCTGGCGTCGATCAGCGGGTGCTGTGCTTCCGGCAGCGGGTCCTGCCAGATGAACTCTTCGGCCGGAATTTCCGGGCCGAGGTAACGTGCGCGCGGGCCCATGTCGCGGTGGGTCAGCTTGAACCAGGCGCGGGCGAAGGCATCGGCGAAGGCCTGGGGCTCGGCGAGGAACCGGCGCGAGATCTTTTCGTAGGCCGGATCCATGCGCAGCGACAGGTCGGTGGTGAGCATGGTGGGGCGGTGCTTCTTCGACGGGTCGTGCGCGTCGGGAATCACCGCTTCGGCGTTCTTGGCCACCCACTGGTGGGCACCGGCCGGGCTCTTGCTCAGCTCCCATTCGTTGCCGAACAGGATTTCGAAGAAATCGTGGCTCCACTGCGCCGGGGTGCGCGTCCAGGTCACTTCCAGGCCGCTGGTGATGGCGTCGCCGCCCTTGCCGCTGCGGAAGCTGCTGGCCCAGCCCAGGCCCTGGCTTTCCAGCCCGGCGGCTTCCGGTTCCTTGCCGACGTTGTCGGCCGGGCCGGCACCGTGGGTTTTGCCGAAGCTGTGGCCGCCGGCGATAAGCGCGACGGTTTCCTCGTCGTCCATGGCCATGCGGCCGAACGTATCGCGGATGTCATGCGCGGCCAGCACCGGATCCGGGTTGCCATCCGGCCCCTCCGGATTGACGTAGATCAGGCCCATCTGCACTGCGGCCAGCGGGTTTTCCAGCGTGCGCGAGTGCACGTCGCCGTCGGCATCGTCATCGGATACGAGCACGCCATGGCTCTCTTCAACGCCTTCCGAGCCATGCTTGTAGCGCACGTCACCGCCCAGCCAGGTGGTCTCGCGGCCCCAGTACACATCCTGGTCCGGCTCCCAGGTATCGGGGCGGCCGCCGGCAAAGCCCAGGGTCTTGAACCCCATCGATTCCAGCGCGACGTTACCGGTGAGGATGAGCAGGTCGGCCCAGGAAATGGCCTGGCCGTACTTCTGCTTGATCGGCCACAGCAGGCGCCGGGCCTTGTCCAGGCTGACATTGTCCGGCCAGCTGTTGAGCGGTGCGAAGCGCTGCTGGCCACGACCGCCGCCGCCGCGGCCGTCGCCGATGCGATAGGTGCCGGCACTGTGCCAGGCCATGCGGATGAACAGGCCACCGTAGTGCCCGAAGTCGGCCGGCCACCAGTCCTGCGAATCGGTCATCAGCGCCTTCAGGTCCGCCTTCAGCGCGGCGTAGTCCAGCCCCTTGAAGGCCTTGGCGTAATCGAAGCCGGCATCGAGCGGATTGGAGCGCGCCGAATGCTGGTTGAGCAGGTCCACGCGCAACTGGTTCGGCCACCAGTCGCGGTTGGTCGTCGCGTCGCCGACGACGGCATGGTTGAACGGGCACTTCGCTTCGCTTTTCATGGGTCTCTACCTGTGGACTGGCGAAAGGTGGAATCGGGGGAGGCCTGACCACGATAGGTGGCGCCTACCAATGGGTAAATTCGATTGATTCAACCGATGCGATAGTGGCGAACTATGGAGCCATCTGACTAGGACGGTCGTGTCCGATCAACGCTTCAGCAGACCCGCGCCCAGCTTCATCAAGTCACTAGCTCCGAACTGGCCGTCGCCGTCCTGGTCCAGGACGCCGCCGAGCAGGTTGCCGATGCCGCCGGACTGCTGCGTTTCCTGGCCCAATGCCTGGCTCAGCTGGCCTGCGTTGCCACCCTGGGCGAAGCGCTGGGCCAGGAAGGACATGACGATGGGGGCGAGGATTGCCAGCAGCTTGCCCGAAGTGCCGCTGTCGAGACCGGTCTTCTGCCCGAGCAGTTGTGCCGCCTGCGGTTGCTGGCCACCGAACACGTGGCCGAGGATGCCGGCGCCATCGGTGGCGCCGCTGCCGCCCCCGCCCATCACCGCGCCCAGGATCCCGCCCAGGTCGAAACCGCCGCCACCGCTGTGGTCGCGCTGCAACGCGTTGAGCAGCGACTGCGCGCCCTGCGGCTCACTGGCGTTCTGCCCCATCGCGCCGAGCAGCAGGGGCAGGGCGCTGCCGACGGCCTGGGCGGTCTGGCTGCTGTCCAGGCCGAGTTGCTGGGACAGCTGCTGCAGGCCCTGGCCCTGCTGCAGCTGCTGGAAGAGGGATGCAGCGAGCGATTCGGTGTTCATGGCAGTCTCTGTTCTGTGAAGGAAGGACGGCCCGAGCATAACGCTGCGTGCACTACGGGAATGCGAAGGCAGCCGAGCATGGGCCCGGCTCTACAGACAGAGCGCGACGGGGTCGTTGTGGAGCCGAGCATGGGCTCGGCTCTACAGGCAGGGCGTGAGTTGTAGAGCCGAGCCCGTGCTCGGCCCAGGCCTGCCTGCGGGCGCGGTTACAGCAGCGTCTTCAACCGGTACAGCGCCTCAAGCGCCTGCTTCGGCGTCAACTCGTCCGGATCGATCGCCGCCAGCGCTTCCTGCGCCTTGCTGGACGGCGCGCTGAACAGGCCGAACTGCTGCGGTGCATCCAGTGCCTGCGGTGCCAGTTCGGCCGCGTGGCTTTCACCGCCGCGCTGCTCCAGCTCGGCCAGGCGCCGCCGTGCCTGCGCCACGGTAGTGCGCGGCAGGCCGGCCAGCGCGGCCACCTGCAGGCCGAAGCTGCGGTTGGCCGGACCGTCCTTCACCGCGTGCATGAACACCAGCGCTTCACCGTGCTCGACGGCATCCAGGTGCACGTTGGCAATGCCGCTGCGGCCGCCCTCGTGTTGTTCGTCGGCCAGCGCGGTCAGCTCGAAGTAGTGGGTCGCGAACAGCGTATAGCAGCGGTTCTGGTAGGCCAGGTGGCGTGCGACCGCATCGGCCAGCGCCAGGCCGTCGTAGGTGGAGGTGCCGCGGCCGATCTCGTCCATCAGCACCAGCGAATGGGCGGTGGCGTGATGCAGGATGTAGCTGGTCTCGGCCATCTCGACCATGAAGGTCGACTGCCCGCGGGCGAGGTCGTCACCGGCGCCGATGCGGGTCAGGATGCGGTCGATCGGACCGATAACCGCACGGCTGGCCGGCACGAAGCTGCCGATGTGGGCCAGCAGCACGATCAGCGCGTTCTGCCGCATGTAGGTCGATTTACCGCCCATGTTCGGGCCGGTGATGACCAGCATGCGACGGTCGGGATGCAGGTCCAGGTCGTTCGGTTCGAACGGCTGCTCACGCACCGCTTCGACCACCGGATGGCGGCCACGCTCGATCTTCAGGCACGGTGCCGTTTCCAGTTCAGGCCGCGACCAGTCCAGCGCCTGCGCGCGCTCGGCGAAGGCGGCCAGCACGTCCAGTTCGCTCAGCGCAGCGGCGCACTGCTTCAACGGTTCCAGCTGTTCGCCGAGGGTGTCCAGCAGCTGCTCGTACAGGTATTTCTCGCGCGACAACGAACGGTCGCGCGCGGACAGCACCTTGTCTTCGAACGCCTTCAGTTCTTCGGTGATGTAGCGCTCGGCATTGGTCAGCGTCTGGCGGCGGGTGTAGTGCACCGGCGCACGGTCGGACTGGCCCTTGCTGATCTCGATGTAGTAGCCGTGCACGCGGTTGTAGCCCACCTTCAGGGTGGGAATGCCGCTGCTTTCGCGTTCGCGCTGTTCCAGATCGACCAGGAACTGGTCAGCATGGGTGGACAGGCGGCGCAGCTCGTCCAGCTCTTCATCGAAGCCGTCGGCCAGCACGCCGCCGTCGCTCAGCTTCAGTGGCGGCATTTCGGCAATGGCGCTGGCCAGCAGCTGCGCGCACGCGTCATGCTCGCCCAGCGCGGCGTGCAGGGCCTGCAGGCGCGGCGAGTCCAGTGGCGCCAGCACCTCGCGCACGGCGGGCAGCAGCCCCAGGCCATCACGCAGGGTGGAAAAATCGCGCGGGCGCGCCGATCGCAGCGCGACGCGGGTGAGGATGCGTTCCAGGTCGCCCAGGCGGCGGAACTGTTCGCGGATGTCGGCGTCGCTGCCGCGATCGATCAGGGTTTCCACCGCATGGTGGCGCTGCACCAGCACCTCGCGCAGGCGCAGCGGGCGGTGCAGCCAGCGCCGCAGCAGGCGGCCGCCCATCGGCGTCACCGTGCTGTCGAGCACGCCCAGCAGGGTATTGCGGGTATCGCCGTCGACGCGCGTATCCAGTTCCAGGTGGCGACGGGTGGCGGCATTCATCGCGATCGCCTCGCCGGCGGTTTCCATGGCGATCGAGGTCAGGTGCGGCAGCCGCTGCTTCTGGGTCTCCTCGACATAGCCGAGCAGGGCACCTGCGGCAGCGGTCGCGCGCGGCTTGTCATCGATGCCGAAGCCGCTCAGGTCATGCAGCTTGAAGAAGTTCAGCAGCTGGCGGCGGCCACTGTCGGCATCGAACAGCCACGGCGCACGGCGGCGCACGCCGGTGCGCTGGCGCAGGAATTCCGGCCAGTTTTCTTCGTCGGGCACCAGCAGCTCGGCCGGCTCCAGTCGGGCCAGTTCGGCTTCCAGGGCGTCGTCGGTTTCCACTTCGTTGACCAGGAAGCGGCCACCGGCCAGGTCGGCCCAGGCCAGGCCGTAGCCCTGCTTCGTGCGCGACAGCGCCATCAGCAGGGTGTCACGGCGCTCGTCCAGCAGCGCTTCGTCGGTGACGGTTCCGGGGGTGACGATGCGCACCACCTTGCGTTCGACCAGGCCCTTGGCCAGCGCCGGGTCACCGATCTGCTCGCAGATCGCCACTGACTCGCCCAGCGCCACCAGCCGTGCCAGGTAGCCCTCGTAGGCATGCACCGGCACGCCGGCCATCGGAATCGGTGCGCCGCCGGAGCTGCCACGCTGGGTCAGGGTGATGTCGAGCAGGCGCGCGGCCTTGCGCGCATCGTCGTAGAACAGCTCGTAGAAGTCGCCCATGCGGAAGAACAGTAGCAGGTCCGGGTACTCGGACTTGGCTGCGAAGAACTGCTTCATCGCAGGCGTGTGTTCCTTCGAGCCCTTGCTGGCGCTGTTGTTTTCTTTAATATCAATCACTTGAGTTGAAGGGCTTTGAGTGGAGTGACGGTGATTCGAGGCGAATGAGGGCGAGTGACGGTGTTTTCTGTAGTGACGATGTAGCGACGGGCGCGGGATGGGGTGGGGTGGGGTGTAGCAACGCCGTGTAGCAATGACCGCGGGCGTGCGTTACTGTAGCAACACCGGCACCCGGAGGGGCATGCGATGAAGAGTCCAGCGTCAAGCAGTAGGGCGGGTTCGCTCAAGTTTAGTTTGACCTACGCCCAGGTGCTGGCGCTGTCGGTCCACAAAGGCCCGGCCTTGGATGCGCAAGGAAAGGTTCGGCTGGTCCCGCGCCCGGACGGGAAGGCTTACGTGGTGCTGGACGGCGGGCCGGGGGCTCCCACGGGGTTTGGCTTCCGGGTCGGCTCCACGATGACCACCTACGTTGGCCAGAAACGAGGGCCCACGGGCACGCCGATCCGCTTCACCTTGGGCAACGTGAGCGACATGGGGCTGGACGAGGCCAGGGAGGCGTGCAGGGAGCACCTGGCGCTGTTGAAGGAAACGGGGAAGAACCCCGTCCACGTCAAGCGCCAGCAGTTGCTGGAAACGCTGGAAAGGGAATCGGAAAAAGAGTTCGGGGATCTGACCCTGCGCGAGGCATTGGAGCGTTACATCGCCCACTTGGACGCCCGCGCAAAGAACAAGAAGATCAAGCCGGCCAGCGTGGACGGGGTGAGGGACAGTTTGGCCCGCCTTTCACGCCCCACGGTTGGGTTGGCGGACAAAACCTTGAACGAGCTCCATTTGGAGGTCATCCAGCAGGCCTTTGATGCTTGCCGGATCAGTTCCATGCAACTGTCCAATCGCATTCCGCGGGACATGAGCAGAAAGCTGGCGGAGGTGGCGGATTGGGCCAAGCTCACCGTTTCCCAGCTGGAAGCGTTGGGCATCACCGGCAAATACATCCAGCGGGTGCGAGCTGCAGGGTTGAGTTCAACGGAACACACGTTTTCGGACGCCAGGCGAGCGGTGGATTTCCTCATCGACGAGGAAAGAGCCCGCGATCATCGGTTTGGCCGTCCCCAGCGCCAGTTCTACAACCCGCTGGTGGTGATCCATACCCGCGACATGCTCCGGGAAGCGCACGAGCTGCGAAACCATTACAGCCGGGCAGAGGTTCGCAATCCCCTGGACGACAAAACGCTGCCCAAGGTCCTCAAAGCCATTGCAGCACGGCGGGACGAACAAGGCGGGCGCAATGCGGCCGGGGCGGACTACCTGCTGCTGACCTTGCTTTGGGGAACACGGCGCAGCGAGGCTGCTCCGTTGCGCTGGTATGACCGCTGCACGCCCGGAGAGTTGTCGCAGGAAATGGTGTCCTGGGTCTGGCTGGCGGGGCCAGAGGACATCAACCCGACCACCAAGCGGGCGGGCAGCCAGGTCTACCTTTTCGAGACCAAGAACAAGGAGCAGCGGTTCTTGCCCGTCACCTACTTCGCCGAGCGCGTCCTGCAGCGGCGCTTCAACGAGCGCGCAGACGATACAGGGGCCAAGCAGGGATTGGAGGCCGCCAAGGCCGCGCTGAGCGCCGCGAGCAAACGGGGTGGGCAACGGGGACTGATCGACGCCTTGGAGGCGGCGGTGGCCGACGCTGAGCACGCGTTGGATCGAACCCGGTTCGTCTTTCCGGCAAGGTCCGGGCGCAGCAAAACGGGTCATTACTCCGACAGCAAATCCATCATCGCCAACGTGCGTCGCGACGCTGGGCTGATCGATTTGCGCGAGGAGGTGGACATCGGCCTGACCCCCCACGATTTGCGTCGCACTCTGGGGCGCTATGCCGAACGGATTCACGGCACCAAGGCCCGGGTCGTGTCGCAGATGCTTCACCACCGGATCAAGGACAAGGATTCCGCGGCCACCGACGCGATCTACACCGAGCAGGAGTGGTCGGTCCTGCGTCAAGCGTTTGCCGTGGTGGAAGAGCACATGATGGCGAGCAGTCCCCGGGTCTGGAACCGCTGGAAGGGCACGGACAAGCCGCGGCTGGATGAGGTCAACGACCCGCCAGTGACGATTTTTGCAGCACGCAACCAGAAGGTGGCGCTCGATGACGAGGATTGAGCCCGTTCGCACAGAAGAGGCGTTCCAAGCCAAAGCGGAAGCCTCTTGGAACGCAGAGTTGGCCCGGGCGAAGAGCGCTGGAGGCGGGTTGGTGTCCGCCAAGGCCGCCGCGTGGTTCTTGGGCATCCATGCCGACACGCTGGGCGAGTGGAGGCGACGCACCCCGCCCACCGGGCCCCGCTTTCAGAAGGCCACCGGCAGCGCCGTCAATGGCCCCAACCAGCGTGTGAAATACGACTACGACGAACTGGTGGCTTGGAAGGATGGGCGTCAGGGCAGGTCAGCGAAAGAGCGTCGGCTGAGCGCTGAGCTGGAGCGCTTGAGCCAACAGCAGCGAGAGCTGGAGCTGGAGCGGCAGATCCACGAGGCCAAGGTGGCATTGGAAAAGCTGCGCAAGAACGCCGGGCGCTTTGCTGCGTTGATCACGTCCCATGAAGGTTGGGCCATTCCCCACCCATGGGCGGTGGTGGGAGGGCTGATTGCCGGGCACGTGCTCACCGTGGACGAGGACACCCTGGATCGCGCCCTGGCCGAGGGCGAACTCTGGGAGGCCCCCCTGGCCGAGGCGCTGCTGGAGCCTTGGACCAGCGTCGCGGCGCGCGAGCCATTCGATGACGCAATGGAGGCGGCACAATCCGCGTTCCAGGCGGCGTGGAGGGCGGTCCGGAACCAAGCCCGTGCGCAAGGCTTGGACGACGGCCTGCCGCCCGCGGCGGACCCAATCACTCGCACACCGTTCCGGTTCTGACCGGCTACCATCGTCATTCCACCCATGCGGCAAACCCATGTCCCTTGATTCCAAGCAGGAAGCGGAAACACAGCTGTTAAAACGCTACAGAAAAACCTGGGGCCAAAAGCACCCGGCGTTCCTGGCCGGCGAGGGCGTCTCCTGGAAGCGTCTGAAGAACGACATTGACCAAGAGGCGAAAGCGGCCAAGGCGAAAACGAAGGTGGAGTTGAGCCCGCCGTGGACATCGGCGCAGGCCGCTGGACTTCTGGGAATCAACCAAAAGGTTTTCCGGGTTCTCGCAACGATGGACAGCGAAACAGGTCCGTTGCTTGCAGACGATGGCAAGCATGCGGCCATTGGCCTGCCCCGACTTCTGGAATGGGCAGAAGGGGTGAGGGGCGCCCCCAAGGTTCGCCGCTGGCGTGAGTCTCGGCGCGATGAGGACTTGCTTGGGGCAACCGTCAAAAGGCCAGCGGCGACGTTCCAAGTGGTCAAAAAAACCCAGATCCGCCTGGGGCTGGTGGACGGCAAGGTGTCAACGCTGGACCTTTCCCACCTCAGTGAAGAGGAGAGGGTTGCACTTGCAGCGCTGCTGCGTGGCGCGCGTGGGGCGCTCCAGCAGGACGAGCGGGGCGTGGTGATGTTCATGCAAAAGGAAGCCACGCTGCCCGAAGCGTTCACGCTGCCCTGGGCGGACGAGGCGCTGAAAAAGGATTGCGCGGGACGCTACAAGGAGCTGCTGGAAAGCGCCCAGGGCGAGCTGGCCCAGCTCCTAGCCCGGGTGGAGCAAGACATCCGAAAAGCCCGTGAGGCGGTTGCTCAAGAGGAAAGCCCAACCGCCCAAGCCGTCCAGGCGGCAATGCTGGACATGTGGAGGGGAGAGGAGCACGACGTGCAGATGCTTCAGTCCGAGGTTCGCGAGGCGTTGTTCGATTTGACCCTGCCGGCTGCCACAGGTCAGGCTCGCAAGCCGTGCCCGTTCTGACCGGAGGCTGGAGCATTTCTCGCCGGCTACCCGCCGGCTCGGTCTTGGAAGAAAAGGCAGGGAGGCCGCGGCTTCCGCCGCAGCCTTGTTCACCCGCTCAAGCCCCAGGTCGCCCTTGGGGCTTTTTTGTGTCCGCACGGGAAAGGGGCAAGCGCCCCTTTTGGGCCCGATTCCCATGTCCTGATCGATAGGCTGGCGCCACACCAATCGACACAGACACCGCCATGCAGCCGCTCATCCTCTCGCTCGACCCCTCGCTCTCGACCCACTTCTCCACCCTGACACCGCAGGTCCTCATCGACGCCCTGGCCGACGCCTTGCCTCAGGCCCTGACCCAGCTCGCCGCTGACACCAGCACGTCGGTCATCGTGCCCAACCGCGACATGCGCGGCCACCACCCCGCCCGGGTGCTCACCCTGCAGCTGGCAACGCTGGACAGCTTCCTGGACGTGGCCGACGCCGCCAACGGCTAAGCCAGCAGCGCAGCGGTAACCCGGGCCTAGGCCCAACCCCCTCAACCCTTTTCGCGAAACGCGGCCGACCAGCCGTGCTGGCGGAGCTTTGCCCAAAAACCCCTCAACCCTGGAGATTTCCCATGAACGCTGTTGCTCGCCCCCTCACCACCAAGCCGAAGAAGCCCAAGCAGACCAAGCTTTCGCTCGCCGTCGCCCACAACGTGGGTTACGACCGGGCACCGGAAGGCATTACGACCGAGACTTGGCTCACCCCGCCGAAGATCGTCCACGGCCTGGGTCCGTTTGACCTGGATCCCTGCACCCCGGAGCAGGGCATGCCCTGGCGCACGGCCACCCGGATGCTGAAGCCCAGCGACGACGGGCTCAAGACGCCCTGGCCGAAATCGGCATTCGTGTGGATGAATCCGCCTTACGGTGGGCACAAGAACAGCTCGACCTCGCAGCACCGCTGGATGGAGAAGGCCGCAGAGCATGGCAACGGGATTGCCCTTGTGCTGGCGCGGATGGAAACGAGCTGGATGCAGGAGTCGGTGCTCAACCACCCCAGCGTTTCAGCGGTGGTGTTCACGAAGGGGCGTCTGTCGTTCTGCCGCCCGGATGGGACCCTGGGCACGAGTTGCCCGGCGGGATCGGTGTTCATCGGCTACGGTGCTGAAGCCGCGCGCAGGCTCAAGCGGGGAGTGGAGTCTGGCCTGATCCGCGGAAGCTACTTTGACATGGCCCGCGTGGGCCGGGTGTTGGGCGCTGACGTGGGGGCGGCCAACGATGAGTAAGCCCACTTCGAAGAAGGCAAAGCCGACCTCACCCCGCGATGCGGCTTACCAGCGGTTGCTGAAGGCCGTCCAAACCATCCCCGGGGATTCGCCCCGGGAAAAGATGCGCAAGTTCACCGCGCTTGCGCTGAAGGTTTGCGTTCTCAAGCAGGCCGAGGAGTTGTTCACCTTGGGATATGGGCCCTTGGTCGCCTGGTGTGACTTGACGCTGCTTGGGACCGATGTGGATGGGTCCGAGGATTGGTGCCTCGAAGCGGGCCAGGCCTACGGCGGCGCAGTGGAAACCTTCGAGCCGTTCGAATGCATCCTGGGCCGGCTGTTTAATGAGTTGGTGTGGTCAGGGAAAAAGAACGACGCTCAACATTTCACCCCCTGGGGCTTGGCGATGGCTTTGAACGCCTTTGCTCAAGCGCCTCAAAAAGACGAGTGGCCCATGGGTGACCCCACCTGCGGAGCCGGCACGCTGTTGCTTGTGAAGCTTCACGAACTGGCCGGGAAGGATTCGAAGGCCCTTCGGGGGCTTACCGTGAAAGCGAACGACCGCGATCCGTTGTGTGCTGCGATGACCGCACTTCAGTTGCTGTCAAACCAGTTGATCTGGCGGATGCCCATCGGGCGCGTGGTGGTCGAGTGCAAAGACATCATCACTCAATACCTGGAAACGCGGGTGGTGTTTTGGTCTCTCTCGCGAGATCGGTTCATCGCCATGGATGAGGAGATCCGGCTCGAGAAGGCCAACCGGATGACGGGCGCTGACATGGGGGCGGCCAACGATGAATGAGGTCGCCAACCTGGTGAAGGCCATCCGCGCCATTCCTTCCACCGATGGCAAGCCGTGGAATCCGCGGGTTGCAGTCGAAACGTTTGTTCAGCACGCGCTGATGTCACTCGGGATTTATCACGTGAAGCTGGTGGCTCACATCGACCCCAAAGTGCTTGCATTTACCCCCTTGCAGGAAAGAGCCGTCGCAGTGCCCGAGGTGGGGGCGGCCATCACCGCTTACTTCGACGCAGTCGCTGCAAGCAGGCCGTTTGAAGACATTCTTGGGCAGGTCCATGCCGAGCTGCTGGCCAGGAAGGGCGGGGAAGGGCTGGGGCAGTCTTTCACGCCAGGCGATCTTTTGGACCTGGTTCAAGCCCTTGCCACCAACCTCACCTGGCGGCACCCCAGTGCCAGCGTGAGTAACGTCTATGACTGTTGTTGTGGTGCCGGCTCACTGGCCCTGGCCGCGATCCGGAGTCGCCTCAACCTCATTTCAAGCAATGAAATCCGGGTTCGCGCGGGAGACATTGATCCCTTGTGCGCAGCGATGACAGCTTTGCAGATTCACATGAACCAGACCTTTCATTCCCTGCCGCTTAGGGAAGTCAAAGTGACGGTGGGAAACGAGCTGGTCCGAGGAAAAAAGCAGACGGAAGGAGAGGGGCAGGCAGAAGGGGACGAGTTGGCCGACCCTAGGCGATGCGGGTTCTGGTCCCACTCCTTCAACTACGAGTAGGCCGGAGGCCCGCCTTTCCCCTCTCCAAGACTCGGCGGCGAGCAGCCGCCGGCTCTTGCTCCAAGCCGCTTTTGCTTTTGCTCTTCAACCCGCAGAAACCGGGTAACAAGTGCTTGTTACCCCGCTTTCCTGAAAGCTATTCCATACGAAAAATAATCCAACCGTATCGGTTTGTTAGGAAAGACTGCTGGTTAACGCTCCTGCTGGTTAACCCCAAAACCGTTAACCAGCAGCCAAACCAGCAGCAAAACCCTTGTCACGTAAGGCTTTGAAGGCTCCTGCTGGTTTGCTGGTTAATTTTTTTCACTTTTTCTCTGCAACTGTAAAATGTTAAGAATAAGTGAAAATCTCTCGACCAAATGAGACGTTGGCGCGTAGCGTAAACCTGTTTTTTTAACCAGCAAACCAGCAGTTAGCTTATTTTTTGAACAAAAACGAGATTAAACAATCACTTGGAAGGTTTTTAGTTGCTGGTTTGTCTGCTGGTTTAAGAAAAAACAGAAAACCAGCAGAAAAGTTAACCAGCAGCTAAAAAATATTTCTGGGGAAGGGGCTTGACGGTTTCAAGAAACCTGCTTTCTTGAATGTATTACGGATGCAACACGGAGAACCCATGAGCACGCAGCAGAACCAAACCCCACGCAAAGACCCTTTCAATGCCCGCATGGAAAGGGCGTTGATTGAGCGGCTGAAAGCCGAAGCCAAGCGGTCGGGGATTTCTCCCAGCGAGAAGCTGCGCCGGATCCTCGACAACGCGTTGCCGCACGTCGCCTAACCCCACAAACGCGAAACCCCGCCTTGCCGGGCGGGGAGTCGTTGGAGCCGAACTACAATGTCTACGAACAATCTCCCTCAAGATCCGTCGGTCGTCAACCCCCCTGAGGTTGCTTTTCTCATCGAAAAGCACTGGGAGAAAAACCGGCGGGATTACGCCAGCAATCTCAAGGTTGAACAACGGGCCTTGGATCGCCACAAGCAAGCCAAGCTCAACAAAGGCGAGCTGCGCCCGGAAAGCCTGGACTTCTTGTTCGCTCGCCACCTCCAGTTGGGGCTCGACGGCCACCTCTGGGCCAGCGTCCGCGACGAATCCGCGACGCAATCGACGCTGGTCTACCGTTGGAGTGCAAATCACTGGGCGCTGGTTCACCGCGGCCTCGGCGACGGCCTGGCGTCCGACTGGCTCGATGCCAACATCCCCGCAAAGGCCAGCGACAAGCTCGCTTCGAGTTGCTGGGCCTACGCCCGCACCCGCCTAGGCCAGCAAAGCGCGTTGCCGCAGTTGGAACCCAAGCGGGCGGTGGTCCCCTGCGCTGACGCTTACCTGGAAATCACCGCCGACAGCATCCAGGCGTTGGAACCCCAGCCGCGCTACGGCATGACCCACGCCCTGAACATCGCCACGGGCGCCACGCCCGGCCAGCGCTACATCCCCAGCTCCGTGCCGGCCGATAGCCTGCTGGGCAAGTTCCTGGCCCATGCGTTGCCGGACGAAGGCGTGCGCGCCTTGGTGCAGGAGCAGTGCGGGATGACCTTGCTGCCCGGTTCCTATCAGATCGCGGCGTGGTGGCATGGCGCCGCCGGCAGCGGCAAGAGCACGCTGGCCGAGTGCGTCGAAGTCGTCCACAACAAAGTGGCCCGCCTGGACCTGGGCACGTTGAGCGACACGTTTGCACTCGAAGGCATCCTGGGCAGCCAGCTGATCTTGGTGGATGAGGTGGAGTGCGAGAAGTGGAAAGAGGGCACGTTCAAGACCCTGGTCAGCGGCAACGGCATCGCGATCAATCGCAAGCACCTGTCGGTTCTGAACTACCAATCCAAGGCCAAGTGGATCATCAGCTCCAACTCCGCGCCGTTCTTCCGCGACAAGTCCGGCGGCGTGGCCCGCCGCCTCTCCATCGTGGAGTGGGCGAACGTGATCCCGGAGAGTGACCGCATTCCTGACTTCAGCAAGAAGCTGCTTGCAGAAGAAGGCCAGTTGTTCCTCGACTGGATGCTGGAAGGCGCCCGCCGAGTCGTGGCCCGAGGCCGGTTCATGGCCGACCACGAACTCCCGGAGGCCGCGCAGGCCTACAAGCAGGCCGTCATCCACGGCGCCGACTCCATCGCGGCCTGGGCCCACGCCGACCGCGTGCTGTTCGGCGCCGCCGCTGGCAGTGAGCAATGGCAAAGCGTCAAGGCCATCCATGCCCGCTATGTGGCCTGGTGCGAGAAGAAGGGCTTTGAACCGGATGAAATCCTCTCGCAGCGCCAGTTCACCCGTGGTCTGAAAACCGCCGGGCACCTGCGGGGGCGCCCGTCGAATCGGCGCGTAGAGGGCGAGCAGTTGGACTGCTACCTCTGCTGCTGGAAGGGCGAGCAGACCGATGCCGAGCGCGCACAAGAGCTGGAGCTCAAGCGGCTGGAGGCCCTGACCCCAGAAGCCCGTCATGCCGAATCTGAGCAGGCCAAGGCGGCCAACGACGCTCAGAACGTCGCACTGGCCGTCGCCGCCGAACGGCAAGACGAGCAGGACTTCGCCGACATGCCCGATGCCATCCGAGACGTCTTTGGCTTCACCAATACGCCCTACGAGCAGGTCCAGGCGGAACGCCGCGCCGAACGGGAGCGCCAAGCCAAGAACGCCGCCGCATGTGAGAGGCAGGATCGCCGGGAGCGACAGGCGCGCGAGCAACGCAAGGCCGAAGCGGAAAAGAAGAAGGCCGGCTAACCCAGCAACGCCGGGCATTTCCGGGGCAGGCCTTTACAACCGGCGACGTTGCGCTATTGCAAAGGGGTATCCAAACCAAAACGGAGCCCCCATGCCATCGCCCAACCACATCCCCGACGACGCGTTCCCCGAATCGGCCATCGGCCCGGCCGATCTGGAGAGCCCAGAGACACCGGAAGCGGACCCGCAATACTTGCTCGTGCAGAGCGGGTTTGGTCTCCATGTCCGTCTTGGCAAAGACGGCGACCAGGGATTGCGCAGCGAGGATGAAATCGCCGAGCTGGTGCGGCGAGCGTTGTATCACCGAAAGACGCTGACCCTTCATATCGAGTTCTGACCCCATCCACCCACAACCACCTGTTGAGAGGCGCAGGAGGTTGAAAAAGATTTGAGGCAACCACCCCATGTCCAAGTATTCTGATCTCATTGAAGCCACTGCCGAGCGAATGCTTTCGCTCATGCAGCAGGGCACCATCCCCTGGCGCCGGCCCTGGAACGACCCCGACGCCCCGCAGAACGGCTCGATCAACGGGCCGTGGAATCCAACCTCGGGCAAGTCCTATCGCGGCTCCAACACGCTGATCCTGCGCGGGGCGCAGATGGCCCATGGCTACAACGACAATCGCTGGCTGACCTACCGGCAGGCAGAAAGCATTGGGGCCCAAGTCAAGCGCGGCGAGAAGGGGCAGCAGATCACCTACTGGGACTTCAGCAAGACGGGCAAAGCCAAAGACGGTGCCGAGCCGTTGATCGAAGGCGAAGAGAAGAGCGGATACCAAGGGCCATCGGTGTTCGTCGCCACGGTGTTCAATGCCAGCCAAATGGACGGCATGCCCGAGCCCCCGCCGCCCTTCATCATGCCCGAGTCGATCCGCAACTTGCGTCTGCGGGAGTTGTTGGACAAGCACCAGCCAAAACTTCATCACGATGGCGGGAACAGGGCCTTCTACTCCGTTGCTACCGACAGCATCCACGTTCCGAAAGCCGGCAGCTTTCAAGACCCGATTAGTTATGCGTCAACCGTGCTCCACGAACTGGCCCATTGGACCGGGGCCAAGCACCGGCTCGGCCGCGATCTAACCGGGCGATTCGGGACGGAGGGGTATGCCAAGGAGGAACTGGTGGCAGAGCTGTCCAGCCTTTTCATTTCCGAGCGCCTCGGGATCGGGCTGGGGAAAGAACACGAAGAACAGCACGCCGGCTACCTGCAGTCTTGGATGAAAGCCCTGGCCGATGACCCGAGGACCCTGTTCCGCGCAGCCAGCCAAGCGGAGAAGGTCATGACCTTCCTCGACATCCCGACGTTTGAACGCGAGCCGCTGCCGCAGGTCAAGAAGGAGCAGGACACGGAGCAGGGGCGGGAGGCGGAAGCCGGCCGAAGGTCTCCATCGCGACGCAAGGAACGCCAGGTTGCTTAACGCAGGTGGGGGTTGACCTTTTGAGGTTTCGAGTTAGAAATGAATGTGTCGGGGGAAGTCCCGGCTGAGGTCCGATTCCTCTGCTTCTAACTGATAACTTTCTGAGGGTGAGCGGTTAGGGGGTGGTTGGGTGGTTGGGTGGTTATCCTTGCTGTTTTGGTGGTTTCCGGTGGTTGCTGTCGCCGGGGTGGAAAGAATGCTTAGTTAACCGACCTCAGAAATCACTAACTAGGCGCCATGTTGTTTCTTGAGCTTCTTGCGCTGGATTGAGAGGGGTGGCGAACGCCACCCCTTTTCTCTTTGCAGACCCTTGCGCATCCCCCTTTCTTTGTTAAGACATGGGTATCACTCATCAAGCGGAGGAACCATGGCTGGCAACGTCTTTTCAAATCTACTTCGACCCTTCATCCGTCAAAAGGACACGGAACTTCCAGGCGTGGCTCCTTCTGAGCCGCCTGAACCCCCGGTCCGGGAGCGCTTGGACGATTCAAGCCAGCGGCCAGTGGCTTCAGCGGAGCCGGCAACCCTTTCGCCCGTTGAGGGCCCTCAAAGTGTGCCCTTCAACGATGAGGCAACGGATCGGTTGGGGAGCACTCTGGCCTTTGCTGGTCTGAAGACGAAGGGTCGCTTCGAGGACGAGGTGAGGCAGGCCATCGAAGACGGCGCCGATGTGAAAGGGTATCGCGACTCGCGCGGCGATTCCGCCTTGCATGAATGTCAGGAACCGTGGCAGATGGAGCTGCTCATCTCGGCTGGGGCGGATGTTCACGCGTTGGACAAACAAGGGCGTTCGCCTTTTGATCGCCTGTTGAGCACCTACCAAAGGGAACCCGCTTGGTCCGAAAAACCTACTGCGGAAGGTTTGGCGTTGTTGGCGAAGGCCGGAGCGGATGTCAATGCCCTGAGCCAAGGGCAATCCGCTCTGCATGTCGCTGCGAAGCGAGGGCTTGACGGCGACATCCACATGCTTGTCGATGCCGGCGCCGACGTGAATCTGCGGGCGGACGGGGGAGACACCCCGCTCCACCTGGCCAGCGATCTAGGCGTTGTGCTGCGCTTGCTGGATGCCAAGGCCGATCCCTCCCTGCTGAACTCCAGTGGCGAGCCAGCGCTCAAACATGATCCGGTGCTTTATCGAGAAAACGCTCGGAACCACCGAGACGATTTTTCGCCGCGTGAGCGCGTCGATGCGGCGACCGACCCGATTTTCCTGGCCGAAACGCCCAGCGAGCTTGTCGCTGCGTTGGGGCAGGGCGGCAGTGTGAGGGACACCGATGCGCTGGGCCGAACCCCGCTTCATTACGTCAAAACGGGGGAGATGGTGCAGGCGTTGGTGTTGGCCGGCGCCCAGGTTGACGCAAAAGACATGGAGGGAAACATTCCTGCTCACACCGCGGACGAGCGCGCCATGAAAGAGTTGGTCGATGGGGTGGGGCGAGGCGTTCCCCAGCACCACGTAGAGAACGACAGGGGGGAAACCCCTTATGCGACCCGCGATTACTACCACGAGGATCGGTATTGGGATGCCGAAGCGGAAGAGCAGGCCGCGGAAAAGGCGGAGGAGACGAAGGAGGAGCAAGACCGCGTGCTCAACATTGTGGCCCTCGTTGAGGCCGGCGACGCCAAACGTCTGCTGGAGCAGGTGGATCCCAACGAAGAACTGGTCAGTCGGAACCGAACGTTCAACATCGACGGAGACGAGGGCTGGGCCTACAACAACTATGCCGGCTACAGCGTCCTCCATGAAGCGGCGAAGCAGGGGAAAACGGAACTCTGCCGAGAACTGGTGTTCGCAGGGGCGGACTGGGACAAGGGGTGTAAGCTCGTCGGCGAGCAAGGCTTTGACAACCATGTCAACGGCTTTCGAAACGAGCCTCGTATGAAGCCCATCGATTTTGCGAGCAACCGAGAGACCAAGGCGTTCTTGAACAACGCTGAGAACGAGCTGCGAGCCCACAACCGATCCAAGCTCTTGGACGAGCTTCTTCCCGCTGCCAACGCTTGGAAGCCACCGGAAGGCGGGTTTGGGGCCGACGCCCAACGCCAGGTCGGTGCGGCCATGAAGGCCCATGGGCAGGATGGCCAAACCCAGGAGGTCCCTCGCTTGCGAGCGCGCTTCTAAGGCCAAGGGAAAGGGCGGCGAAGGCCGCCTTTTCTTTTCCAGATCCCCTTGCGCAAACCAAACCTTTTGTTATGGGTAGTGCAACCCATTCAAAAAAAGGAGGCCTCATGCGCGTTTTGGTTCTTTCTCTGGCCCTTGTCGGCCTGCTCCCCCTGACGGCCTCCGCTGCGGACAACGGTTCCGCCCATCGTTACGGCACCAGTGAAACCTTGAGTGTTCAGAACGCCCGCCTGGGCGAGGTGCTCATGGTTCGCAGCGTGGACATCAAATCCGACAAGCGCCTCAACGCCGGTTCCGCAATCGGCGCCGCCGTGGGTTATGCGTCCCGTGCGAGAGGTGAACAAAAACTATCGAAACGCTTCCCGGATTGCGGCCGGGACCATCGGCGGGGTGGCCGGCACGGCGGTTCAGAACGGCTTGAGCAAGCGCAAGCGCAAGGGCGTGGAGGTGTATGTCCGCGACCTGGAGAGCGGCAAGGTGATTGCCATCGTCCAGGCAGACGACTTGCTGATCCGCGCCGGCGACAAGGTGTTCTTGACCGGCCGGGGTTCCAAAAGCCGCGTTGTGCCGATTGAAGGGCAGCGCTGATGAAGTGGAACGCATTTCCTCGTAAGCGCTCCGCTGCCTCATTGACCGTCGAAGACTTCAAGCAATGCGGGCATCTAGTCCTGGATGGCATGGACTGCTCCCCTGCGCAACCTCGCGAGCTGCATCACCTGCCAATGGCATGGAATCTCAAGCCCAGCCAGTGGGGCCAACCTCTCACCTTCCAGGCACGCCCGCTGAAGAGCGAAGCGGGAGGCCGCCCATGGTGAGCGCGATCCTTTTGCTGACCCTGCTTGGCCTCATGGTCCTGATTCCGCTCTGGACGTTCAAGCGCTTTGCCGACGCCAAGGCAGCCTGGCAACGGGTGAGAGGCCGTGAGCGAGACGCTCGCACGCACGGCCGCTTCGTGATTCATGGCGGGCTGTTTGGGGTTGGGATGGTGGTCATCGCCGCGTTCCTGGCTCAAGCCACCTTCAGTGTTTGGCGCCACGTCGCCACCGCGGGAGGCCTGTTTGCACTCGGCACGGTCGCGGTGCTCTGCCTGCTTGCCTATTTCTGGGGCAAGGGGAGGTCGCGCGGATGAGTGCGTTGACGATGCTTTTCCTTTCCATTCTGGTCCTTGCAGTGTTTCTTTGCTCGGCGGCGGTTACCTCTTTTGTGGCCGCGCTGACTTACCCGACGGTGAAGCAATCGCTGACCTTCATCCGGAGCGGCGAGCGGAGCGCGTCGCTTTACATTGGTTTCGCCATTTATGGGGGGATCTTCACGGGCTGCGTCCTCACGCTCGCATTCGGGGCGGTAATCATGGCCCTCAACATTTCCAGCGCTGAGGACGCCGCTCTATACGCGGCCACCTTGCTTAGCGCGGGGCTGGGCTACTGGGTGGGCCGATGACACGCGAGCCGTCCACCTTGTTTGCCCCAGACGTTCTTCCCGGGCCTGACGGCATCGAGCTGCTCCCCATGCCTGCGGAGATCCAAGCCATCTACGACGCTGCCCAGTGCAACACGCCTTTCAGCAAGGACGTGGACGACGCCTTGGCCGCGCACCGCAACGCACACGGCGAAGCGGAGCAAATCGAGCACGCCCAACGCGTAGACCCGTCCGATGCCATGCCCATCGACCCGGAGGTGCGTCGCCAAGCCTATGCACGCCAGAGGAGGTATGCGATTCGGGCCGGCATGACTGCAGGCCTGACGCCCGAGGCCATCGCGCAAGCGCTGGGCGTGTCGCCCTCGGTGATTCGTGGCGACTGGGCGGCGATGGTTCGATGAGTCCACGCAAAGGCTTTCTCGGCGGCCGCTCCCCGACTGAAATCCAATCCTTGCTGGACGAAGGGGTGACTCAGCGCGCCTTGGCCCAACGCCTGGGCGTCACCCACCAAGCCGTGAACCGCTTTGTCCGGCGGCATCGCCTGGCCGGTTGCGGACGGCAGGCCTTTCGGGCCCGCCAAGCCCGAGAGGTCACCGAGCGCCGCCAGCAGGTGCAGCGGCTGGTCAACGCCGGGCTCACATCGGCCGAGGTCGCCAAGCGCTTGGGCGTGTCGCCGGCCACCATCGGCCTGGACCGCCAAGCCCTTTGGTTGGGGCGCGTCCTGAAAGGGCCGGAGCACCGCACCTTGCGGGGGCTGGCCCTGGACCAGGTTCGGGCTCGCTTAAAGGAGGTCAGCCGGGCTCAGTTGGCGCGGGAGCTCGGGGTGAGCAGCTCGGCCGTGTATCGCTACTGCAGGAATGCGGGCCTCAGCACGTAGTAGCCGAGACATATCTCCAGGCCCAAGTGCCGATGCGTCGTCAGGCTCTAAAGCCCCGCCGGTTTCTTATTTCGCAAAGCTCATTTCGATCAATGATTTAGAGCCGGATGGTGCCTTAGGGATTGGCCCAAATGCACCCGTTGAAGGATACTTGGAGCCTGTTCGAGGGGATGTATTCGATGCCACTGCTCAACTGGTCCGACCGTGATGAGGACCTGACCCGCTCCGCCCTGACGCCCTATCGACTCTTGGAGCCGGTGGCAAGCTTGTCCTATGGGGAGGTGGACGCTCCCAACATGCTGATCGAGGGCGACAACCTGGATGCGTTGAAGGCGTTGCTGCCTTACTACGCCGGCCAGGTTGGTTGCGTCTACATAGACCCGCCGTTCAATACCGGAGCGATGTTCCCGAAATACGACGACAACTTCGAGCATTCGATTTGGTTGTCAATGATGTATGCCAGGCTCGAACTCATCCACGAGCTTGTTTCAGAGAAGGGATCTCTTTTTCTTCATCTGGACGATAACGAGGTTGACTATGCGAAGGTGATGCTGGATGAGATTTTTGGCCGGTCTAACTTCGTCAACAGGATAACTATCGCTGCCCGCTCTCCTTCTGCATTTAGCACTGTCAATCCTGGTGTATTCAAAGCATCGGAATACATTCTTTGGTATGCCAAGGACAAAGAGAAGTTTGAAGACGTAAGTGCCCGCATTCCACGCGGTGTTGACTATGCCTACAACCTTTGGCTGGAGAACCGGGATTTGCCTGAGAGTGAATGGAGGTTTTCGTCTCTTGCCGATAAATATGCTGAGGTGCCACGGAACGCAAGGATCAAACACCCTAAGTCTATTCTCCAGCACTTCGACAAGTGGGTTCTGAAGAACTCAAGCCAAGTCTGCCGCTTAGCATCCATTAGCGACTCCGGTGCGGGTCAGGCAATCGTTGATCTAAAGAAAGAGTCTCTCAGTAGACCTGGTGAGGTTCTAAAGCTGGAGCGGGGCGAATCGCTCGATACGGTCTACATCTTGGACGGTCAGCAAATCCTTTTCTACAGCAAGAACGTTGTTGAGATTGATGGAGAGCCTGTCGCCTCCTCAATGCTTACGAATATCTGGAGTGATATCTCGTGGGAGGGTATTGCTGGCGAGGGCGGCGTGACATTTAAGAAAGGTAAAAAGCCCGAGCGGCTCCTGCGTCGTTGCATTGAGTTAACGACTAAACCTGGGGACCTTGTTCTCGATAGTTTTCTTGGAAGCGGGACGACAGCAGCAGTTGCTTTGAAGCTCAATCGCAGGTTTGTTGGTATTGAGCGAGGTGACCAGGCGCGAAGCCATTGCCAAGCGAGGCTTGTATCCGTTGTGGAAGGAGAGCAATCAGGTATTTCGAAAGAAGTCGGTTGGAAAGGTGGCGGTGGCTTTCGCTTCTACAAGCTCGGTGTGCCCGTGTTCGATGATGCGGGCCACATCCGCGAGGGCATCAAGTTCGAACACTTGGCCGCCCACGTCTGGTTTGCCGAAACAGGCACCGCACGCTCCACACGTGCCCCCAAGCAACCGTTTCTGGGTGAGCACCATGGGATCGGCTACTACCTGCTGTTCAACGGCATTCTCGGGGATGAAAGCAAGAGTGGCGGTAACGTGCTGACCAAGCGGATCTTGAAGGGCTTGCAGCCCTTTGAGGGGCCCAAGGTGATCTACGGGGAGTCCTGCGACTTGCCAAAGGAGCGTCTGGAAGAACTCCAGATCACCTTCAAACAGACCCCCTACGACATCAAGGCACGCTAAGCATGGCTCTTTCCCTCAAGGTGTATCAGCAACGGGCCTTGTCCAGCCTGGCCCAGTTCCTCGAAGACGCCCGGCTGACCGGCCCGGCATCCGCGTTTGAGAAGAACGCGGATGCCGGTCTGGTCACCCAATACAAACCCATGCCTCATCTCGAGGCCTCGCCCTACGTGTGCCTACGCATTCCGACGGGCGGCGGTAAAACGGTCATGGGCGCGCACATCATCCAGGCGGCGGGCGACGCCTACCTCGAGCGCGAGTTCCCGCTGGTCATGTGGATGGTCCCCACCACCCAGATCAAGACCCAGACGCTGGAAGCCTTCAAGAATCCCCGACACCCCTACCGCCAAGAACTGGACGAGGCGTTCGGGGGCAAGGTCGCTGTGTTCGATGTGGAGGACTTCACCCACATCCGCCCCGCTGACTTGGGCACCAAGGTGTGCGTGGTCATTTCGACCATGGCGGCCCTGCGCGTGGAGAACCAGGAAGGCCGCAAGGTTTACGAGCACCACGAAGATCTGGAGCCTCACTTCGCCGGCAGCGTGTCCGACTTGCCCTACTTGGAGCAGAACAAGGCGGGAAAGGCCATCGCGTCCTTCGCCAATCTGCTGAAACTTCACGGCCCGTTGGTCATCACCGACGAAGCCCACAATGCCAACACGCCCCTGTCCTATCAGGTCTACGAGCGGCTTGGTGCCAAGGTCGTGGTGGAGCTCACGGCCACGCCGGAAGCCAGCAAAAGCAATGTGCTGGTGAGCGTCAGCGCGTTTGAGCTCAAAGTTGCCAATATGATTAAGTTCCCAGTCGTGCTCAAGGAGCACGTCGGGCAATGGGAAGTCGCAGTGGGTAGCGCCGTGGCTCGCCGTAACGAGTTGGGCAAGACCGCGCTGGGCGAGCCGGACTATATCCGTCCCATCCTGCTGATTCAGGCTGAGAACGCCAAGGGCACTGCCACGGTCGAGGAGGTCAAGAAGCACCTCATCGACAACGAGAAGGTGCCCGAGAAGGCGATTGCCATCGCCACGGGCGATCAGCGCGAGATCGACGGGGTGGACCTGTTCGCCAAGGACTGCCCCATCGAGGTCATCATCACCAAGCAAGCGCTCAAGGAAGGGTGGGATTGCTCGTTTGCCTACGTCTTTTGCTCGGTGGCCCAGGTCAAGAGCGACAAGGACATCCAGCAGCTGCTGGGGCGCGTTCTGCGCATGCCGTATGCCACCCGCCGCAAGCAGGAGGCCATGAACAAGGCCTACGCGCACGTCACCACTGCGGCGTTCAATCTGGCTGCCGCAGAGCTCACCAAGTCGCTCATCGACATCGGGTTCAACCCGCTGGAGGCCGTGGGCGCGGTGCTGGCGGATCCCACACCTGGGCCCGGCTTGGACTTGCAAGGCGGCAAGGTCAATCCGGTGCCCGTGACGCCCAGGGCCACCATTGCTGTGAGCAAACAGCCTGATCTTACCGGCATCCCTGCTCGGGACCAGGCCAGCGTTGTATTCACTCCGAACGAAGAAGGTAAGGGGGGCTTGGTAGAGATCACGGGCGAGGTGGACGAGTCCACCGTGGAAGCGATCACCAAGGCTGTGCCAACCAAGGAGCGCGAGGAAGCGACGGCTACGATCCAGCGGCACCAGATCGCCGCCAAGGCCGTCAAGGCACCCAGCCAGAATGGCTCGGTGTTCAGCGTGCCCCGGTTGGGGGTCATGGAGCAGGGCGAGCTGGAGTTTGTGGAGAGCGGGGCGACGCCCCCAGGCTTTACTTGGGATCTGTTGGCCTATCCCCCGGACTTGACCAGCCTCAAGTTCAATGCGGACAGCAAAACCTTTGAAGTCGATTTGGTGGACGAGAAGGTCAGCTACACGCCGATTGACGACGACGTAAATACCTACTTGCCTGGCTTCGCCAAGGACCGCACTCAAGCGGACTTGGTCGGCTGGCTGGACCAGAAGATCCGCGATCCAGCGGTCAAGCAGCCCGTGCTGCGGGAGTGGTTGCGCCGGTCCATCAGCGGGCTGTCCGAAGATCGGGGCTTCTCGCTATCGCAACTGCTCAATGGCCAGTTCGTGCTCCGACGGAAGCTCGGCGAACAGCTCCAGATCGCCAAGGCAGAAGCACTCAAGGATGGCTTCCAGCAGGCCCTGTTTGGTGCCGACGCAGAGATCGTGGTCAGCGACGAGCCCGATGCCATGTTCACCTATCCGGCGGACATGACCCAGTATCCAGCGCATTCTTACTACCAAGGCGGCACATATCGCTTCCGCAAGCACTACTACCCCTTCGTGGGCGATCTTCAATGGAAGACCGCCGGGGGCAAGGTGGGCGAGGAGTTCCTCTGCGCCCAGGCCATCGATCAGCTGGACGAGGTGGAGTTTTGGGTCCGCAACCTGGTGGACAAGAGCCAGTTCTGGATGCCGACGTCCAAGCAGCGCACCTACCCGGACTTCGTGGCGCGGCTTAAAGATGGTCGACTGCTCGTCGTTGAATACAAGGGTGGTGACCGTTACTCCGCGGACTCCGAGAAGGAGAAGCGCATGATCGGCGAGCTATGGGCCGCTAAGAGCAACGGCCGAGGTGTCTACCTCATGGCCCAGCTGCGGGACGAGAAGGGCAACAGCATCACCGAGCAACTTAAAGCAGCGATCTCTAAATGATCAGGTGTGAGTGGGGTTCACCCCCGTATTACGAACACCGGAAGGCCGCTTGACCATACAGTGCAAGGAGGGTGTGTGACCGAAGACGAGATCGAACAACGAAAGATTGAAGCCAGAGTGCGCTTGGCTAAAGGAAGCATGGATAAGGCTGGAAAAGAGCTTGAAGAAGCTGAAAGGGTCGCGAAGGAGAGTCCTACACCTTTCAAGCGGAAGCTGGTGAATCAGGCTAAGGGGCGCTACAGCAAGGCCGCGCAAGTTTTTGACAGAGCCGTGGGCGACAAGATGAAGAGAGAGCTTGGGGGCGGTAAGGATGGACCCGGGCGAAGGATGTAAACGGGATGCTTATCGCACGGGCTGATTCTCGGATCGTTGATCGCCCGCTATACGAGCCCGCGATGCCTTGGTTAAAACCCAGATATGGATCGAAGGCTGAAGCGCATGGCGGATCAGGTAGCCTCCCGTTGGCTGTTCTCCGCTAAGGTCTCAAGCTGCGATACGGCGAGCGTCTAAGTTGGCAATGCCCAGAATGTCGAGAGCAAGGAAATGGTCCGCACCACAAACTGGCCCAGCGCGAAGTTGTCCCCCCAGCAGAAGGCCATCGTCGCCGCGCACGCGGTGCTGAACCTGGCAGAAGGCAAGGCCGGCGAACGCGAGCTGCGCAGCCTGCTGGTCAACGAGATCGGCCTGGCCTGGGCACCGTTAAACTGCCTCCAATACCTGTCCGGCAAAGAAGCCCCGGCCGCGCTCACTGCGTTGCCAGACGAATGGCAGGCGCTGGAGCGCAACAAGAAAGACCTCCTGCGTGCCTCGGTCGTTTCCTTGGTTATGGTCAAAGACGTCTGCGGCGCTGGGGGCTGCAAGCTCTCCGGCGCCAAGATAGCCGAGCGGCTGGAAGAGCTGCGAACCGCAATGGAGCCCAAATAGCGATGGATCACTTCGAAGGTGTGGTGCTGGACTATCTGCGCGCCGACCGAGCGCTGTTCGTCAACAGCCAGTGCTGCATCCAACTCAACGAAGGCGCGAACCCGGATACCAGCGGCCCGCACTGGTATTGCGACGCCGTCGCGGTCAGCTTCAAGGAGCAGGCGGCCTACCTCTGCGAAATCACCTACGCCGCACGCGCGCCGTCGCTGCTGGCCCGTCTGCGGGCGTGGGACGAGCATTGGCCTGGGGTCAGGGCAGCCCTGGCTCGGGACAGCGGTGTGCCGCTGGATTGGAGTGCCAGGCCCTGGCTCTTTGTCCCAGAGTCCAATGCCAAGGGCATTCAATCCGCCATCGGCGGGCTGAAGAACCTCCCCAGCCCCCGTGTCACCTTCTTGGAGGAAGTGTTGCCCTGGCGCTACCGCTCCTGGGATCGCGGTGCATACGTGGACGAGTCCCCATGACCGATCTCAATATCACGGCCACCAGCTACGCCCTGCTGCAGGGCAAGTTCACTTGTTGGAAGTGCTCGGAGTCGATCGTGGTGACCGCCATTTGGGTGCCTGGGTTCCTCGACAACGAGGACGAGGAGTATCCCGAGGAAGGCGGCCCATCGCTGCTGAAATACGTCAGCGAGCTGGACGTGGGCACGATGGCCCGGGTCAGGGCCGCGGCCCCCTGGCTCAAGCCCAACTGCTCGCAGACGGCCAACCAGACCTACGTGGCCAACCACTGTCAAATCTGCGGCGCGCTGCAGGGAGACCATTTCATATTCAGCCCAGACGGCCCGTTCTTCCCCCAAGACCAGGCCGGCGTGGACCAGCTCAAGGTCATCCCAGGGCACGGGCCCCTGATGGCGAGCGCTTCCACGGCGCAGTCGGACTGGATGGGACTGGTCAAGCTTCCCACGCACGCCTGACATCGAGGCAGACGGGATTTCGGCCAAGGGTCTCTACCACTGCGAATGAGGCTGGGCATACTTCTGCCCATCCCTTGTTCCTCGGAATCCTTCTGCTGGCTCATCCCCGGCCTATTTTTTTGCCTGGTGTCAGGCCTCGCCTCGCTGGGCTTGGCGGTCCTTGGTGAGCGCAACCGCCTCCTCATACGTGGCTGCTTTGCCGCTAAGAAGCAGATCCAACGCGACCCGGTGCCGGGCGGTGTAGTAGATGTTCCCCAGTGGCAACACCGTCGCTGGACGCATCGCGGGGCCAAGGGTGTAGACGAAGTGCGGAGAATCGGTTTCCGGCCAATGCCGGTCTACGTCCTGAAGCCGATCAACCGTGTCTACGCGCTCGATGAAGTGGACACTTCGGAACTGCGATAGGTAGCGGAAGCCGATGTAGGCCGGCGGGACAGTGGGCCAGCCATTGCCACCGATGGGATGGAAATACTTGCCCTGCTTGGTGACGACATCGATCCAGGTCAGCTCTTGAGAGCTGGGCATCAAGTCTCGGCTTAGCGAAACCACATAGGCGAGCGAGTCAAACGCGTTGGAGGTCATTCCGTATTCCGATAGGTGCAAGGCGAGCTGGTCCAGCCACAAGCGTTCGATTTGGTTTCTGGTCGCAGCATGAGCCCGCTTCGCCATGGCACGGATTTCAGACCAGGAGAGGTGATCGACGGGGATGCCCTTGACGTCCGCGGGAAGGTGCCTAACGGCCCAATCCTTCCGAGCCGCGCTGACCGAGATGAGCCGCTTGTGCTGCACATTCGAGTCGGCCAAGCGATGGACATACCGGGCAAGTTGCGCATGCGTGGCCACCTGCCAGTGTCGCTTGGCTTCAAACACCAGATGAAAGGCCGTGCCTGAAAGAACCTCCAAATCAGTGAACCCGCGATCCTTCATGCCGAAGTCTTGGCTGGAAAGCGCCACCTGTGCCAACGGATCAAGCCCCATGGCACCGAAGAGCTCCGCACGAAGCGCTGCGGACTGCTCCAGGCACCATCCCAGGGCATAGGTGCCCGCGTTCTCATCGCAGCCGGCTAGCCCAAAGCAACTGACGGGTTCTGCCCCCCGAATCAACATCAAAGCCTCCTTGCAGTGGGGCAAGGCATCGCCCCTACTGGGTCGACTGATGTTGCCAGAACTTCTGGTTTTGGGGCCACCACTTCCCCGCGTTGACGCGCCTCATCACGAGCGCGCGGAAAGCATCGGGGGAAGGGGCTGGCCCCTTCCGCTTATGCCTGCACTGGTTGCATCGGGCATGTGCGGCCACCACGTTCCCGGACACGTCTCGGCCCCCGTCTTGCTGGGCCAGCAGGTGTTCGGCGGTGCACTGAAAGGCTTGAGCCTTGCGGGACTTCAGTCCCAGTTCTGATGGAGCTTCGAGCCACATCGGCAGACCGCAATAGAAGCAGCGGCCAGACTGGGCATGGAAGGCGGATGTGCGGATGGATTTGAGGCGCTTGGTCGTCATGGATGGCTCCGGAATCGAAAAAAGATTCCCGCGCCCCCATTGGGTGGACCTCGGGCACCCGGAGCCTACTGGCATGCGGGCACAACACCGACGCTTCTGCGACCGGCGGTTGCTTTTTAGCTTACTCGTGCGTTCGGTGCAAGCGCTTGGGTTGGCGCCTCCAAATCTTGTTGCCCGATCCTCTTGCGGAAATGGATTTATCGAGTATTGGTGAAGCAAGCCCAATCCGGGCCACTTTCCCTTTCCCTAAATCCGAGGAGGATTTTTCATGCGCAAGACCCTTTCTTTTTCTCTGGCCTTGATGGCCGCGTTTTCTGCCGCTTCGGCGTCCGCCGCTGACGTCACCGAAGACCTGATGATTTCTGCGACCGTGAACAACGAGTGCAGCCTGCTCGTGACCCAGCTGGGCGGCGGTGAATACAACGGCTTGGCGTCCGGCACGCAGGGCTATTCCAATGGTGCGTTGATGGTTCGCTGCAACCAAGGCACCGCCTTCAGCATCGTGCCTGGCGATGGGTTGAACTACGGGGCGGCCATCGCGCGACCCAATCACCGTGCTGTGTCCGATGGGGCCGGGAACTTCGTGGCCTACGGGCTGTTTAAAGACCCTGGTGCCAGCCAAGCGTGGGGCAGTGGGGCCGATGCGTGGGAGGGCGTGGGAACCGGTGAGCAGCAGATGATCGGCATCGGTTATGCCTTCTATGATTTGAACAAGGTGCCCGGCGGGACCTTCTCCGATACCATCGCCGTGACCCTGACTTATTGATCCTCAACCGTTTCCCTTAAAGCCCCCGGAAATCCCCGGGGGTTTTCTTTTGGGGGTGGGTTGACAACTTTAAATGTTTTGGTTGGATCAAAGGAGGTGATCGGTTTGGAGGAGTGATGTTGAAGCGTTTGTTGGCCGTTTCGTTGTGCTCATTGTTCGCCGTGCCTGCGTGGGCGGGAAATGTGTCGTTGTTTCCCACGAGCATCGTGGCGCCGGCTGGGGAAAAATCGGGCGCGTTGACCTTGGAAAACCATGGGAAAACCCCCGAGCGTTTCCAAGTAACGGTGCTGGACTGGTCCCAAGACGCCGGGCAGGACGTGACCAGCCCCGCCACCGCGGTGCTCGCGGCACCGTCCATTGTCGAAATCCCGCCTGGGTCCCGCCGGGCCGTGCGGTTGGTGCGCACTCAAGGCGTCGGCACGCCGGGCTACTACCGCGTGCTGCTGCGCCAGTTGCCCCAGCCGTCCACGGCGGGCCGCGTGCAGTTGTTGATTCACCAGAACCTGCCGGTGGGGTTTGAGGATGCCAAGGCCGGTCTTCCGGTGCTCAAGGCCCGCTTCACCGCCGACGGCCTGCTGCTGACCAACACCGGGCCCACCGCCGCGCGCCTGACCGCCGTCGGTCCTCAAGGCATGCCGGCATGGCGCGAAGGGGCGCTGGGGTGGGTGCTCCCTGGTCAGAACAAGCTGGTTGAGCTCAAGTCCGGCTTGAAAGCCGCCTCGCTCTCGATCACGGTCAACGGGTCCCCCGCTACCGTCCCCGCAGACTAAGGGCAACGCATGCGGCGGGGAAGCGTCCTGGGCCTCGCGCTGGCCCTGTCCATCGGCACCGCGCACGCGGCCATCCCAGACGGGGTGGAACCCGTGCTTGCAGCGCCCATCCTGGCCAACGGCCAGCCCGCCAAAGACCCCGTGTTGCTCTGGCAGCAGAACGGGGCTTGGGTCGCGGAAGCCACGACTTGGCAGCAGCTCGGCGTGACCCTTCGCCCGGGCGAAGAGGGGCAGGACCTGACTGACCAAGCCTTGGGCGTCTCGGTGGCTTACAACCCCGAGAACGCCACGGTCCGGCTCACCATCCCCGCCGACCGCAAGCCAGCCCAGCAGCTCACCCGACGAGGCACCCCGGTTTCCCAGGTCTCGCCGGCCATCGGGGGCGTGCTGGTCAACTACAACCTCGCCACCCAGATCGCAGGCGGCCAACAAGCCACGTCCTTGGCACTGGACGCGCGCACCGGAGGGCGTTGGGGCGTGGTCTCCACCACCGGGCAGCTCAACCATTCCCCCAGCGGGTTTGGCATGCGCCGCGGCATGACGGCCTGGCAGAAAGACGACTTGAAGCGCCAACGGACCTGGCAAGCCGGCGATGTCTACGCCATCCCCCGCATCGGCCCCGTGGCGCTGGGGGGCATTCGCCTCGCGAAGGACCCGGCAGCCCTGGATCCGCTCACGCCGACGTGGCCCGTCCCGACCTTGGGGGGCATCGCGTTGGATCCGGGGCAGGTCAAGGTCCTGTCCAACCAGGCGGAAATCACGCGCCAAGACGTCAAGGCCGGCCCCTTCACCGTGGACAGTCGAAACGTGGCCTTGGGAGCCAGCCAAACGGCCGTGGTCGTGCGGGACGCCTACGGCCGGGAAACCGCCGTTTCCACTGCACGGCTCTACGTCGCCCCGACCCTGCTGCGTCGGGGCCTCTCCGCGTGGGAAATCGCCGCCGGCCAGGTCCGCGAAGACGAAAACCGCTACGGCACGGCCGGCGTCAGCGCTTCCTGGGCCAGGGGCGTCAACGACCGCTGGACCATCCGAGCCGGTGGCCAGGTGGACGAGAAGGGCAAGGGCAACGTCACCGTGGGTTCCACCTGGGCCCCGGGCACCTGGGGCGTGCTCGACGGCGAGGTGGGTCGCTCAAGCGACGGCGGGACGCGCTGGGCTGTTGCCTACGGCTACAAAGGGCCCACGTTTGGCGTGCGATTGGAACACGAGGAAAACGACGGGTTCTGGCGACTGCAGAGCGAGACCGCGCTGCCCATCGCGTCGCGCACCCAAGCCAGCGTTTCCTACCGTCCGGATCGCCGCTTCACCTTGCGCGGCACCTACAGCGCCATCGACACGGGGCGCTCCAGCCTAGCCTTCGCCTCCCTGAGCGTGAGCGCGAACCTGGGCACCGCGGGCCAGGTGTCCGCCAACGTGCTCCGAGACCTTCAAGGCGACGATCTTCAAGTGTCCGCCAGCTACACCTACCGCTTCGGCAGCAAGGCCAGCGTGGGCGTGCGGGCCCGCCAGGCCCCAGGCCAGGATGCCCTGACCACCCGAGCGACCTACCGCACCGAGGGCGGCCTTCGCTTGGCTGCAGAGCACACCGAGGGCGAACTGGGCAGCACCCGGGCCACGGCCGACGCGATGACCCGTTACGGCGACGCCCGGATCATGCTGGACCGCTACGACGGGCAAACCCAGGTGGCGGCCAACTTCTCTGGCTCCGTGTTCCTGGACCATCGCGGTGTGGCCTTCGGAAGGCCTGCCTACGCCAGCTTCGCGGTCGTGGACGTGCCGGGCCAGGCGGGCGTGCCGGTGCGGGTCAACGGAGCGCCGGTCGGCCAGACCAACAAGCAAGGCCGCGTGCTGGTGACCGACGTTCCCTCCCTGCTACCCACCACCGTCAGCCTCAAGGACAAGGAGCTGCCGGTGGGCGTGGAGATCGGGGAGACGGAGAAACAAGCCGTGGCCCCCGGCAAGGCGGTGTGCGGGTGACCTTCCCCGTGCTGACGCAGAACGCCCGGGCCTTCATCCTGACAGGTCCGATCATCGCGCCGGGCACCGTCGCGTCCACGCCGAACGAACAAGCCATGGTCGGCTACGACGGAGCCCTTTACCTAGAACACCCTGAGCCGGGGATGGCCGTCGAGGTTTCGGGCGTGTGCAAAGCCGTGTTGCCGTCGCCACTGCCGGGCCTGGACGAAGTGGCGGAGTTAAGGTGCAACTAGCTGCTCAGATCTCCCTCGCGACCGTGCGGCGCCCCTAGCACCCTTGCCTTCGAAGCAATGACTGCGCAAACGGTCGACCCACAATCCGGGCAAACCGCAGGCTTGAGGAGCCTCTCTGGCAAGATAGGAACGATGGCCTCGCATTCGCAGCGCAGCCCCAGGGCTTCGACCTTCTGCACCCGCCGCTCCCGGTCCCCCCTGATGGCCAAATAGCTTGAGTTGCACTTGGTGTTCGGGCAGAAAACGGGCTTGTCGCCCGCTTGCTCAGCCGGACCGAGAATCAGCACATGGCCGCAGTCGACGCATTTGCCCGTCGCGAGATGCTTGCCGGCAGCGATCAGCGTCGAGCTCGCAACCTCTTCCAGCTCCGCGATGAGAGCCCGGAGCCTTTCGATCTTCGGCCGTGCGTTCGTCAGATCCTTGCGCAAATGGAGAAAGCTGCCCAACTAGTTGTAGTAGCTACGAAACTTGCTCCAAGGAATGCGTTTGGCCTCGCCTATCGGCAGGAAATCGCTGTCGTTGAAGGCAGCTCTTAAGTCACTTGAGGCGAAATCGAGGTCTTCGGGCAGCGGCGTCACCGAGATAGAGAAGCTGGCCGTTTGATCAGAGTTTGGATCGAACGCGGCCAGCATTTTGATGATTTGATCGGGTCGCCACTCTCTAGCCAACTCGGCTGAAATGTCGTCGCCGTAGGCGGCCAGATTTTGATAAGCCACGGATTCCAGACAGAATCGAAGCTCAAGTGCGGCATAAATCAGCGAGGACTCCTCGCCTTGGGTGAGGAAGGCCTTCGCCTTTTCGAGATGATCTGCGATTTTGTAGAGGGCCATGCGTGCAGCATACTGGCTCTGTAGGGAATGCGCTGCCCAATGGTGCACGGTGGCCGACAGGCGCTTAGTGAGTGCCGGATCCTGCCGACACCCCCGCGGTCGGTCTATAAGGTGTGGTGGAATCACCCTGATGACCTGTCCAGCTTCGGAGGTTTTGACCCCGCAGGAAAGAGGTGGGGCAGCGCTTGGCTTCTAGTGCAGCCCCTATCGATTAGAATCCCGAAGATCGACCGGGGTAAAGCAGGTGACGGGGATGGGCACTCGAGATGATAGTCCGTGGACAGAGGCGGAGGAGGTGATCGTTGCCAGGGCATACTCTGGCGGCAAGGGATTGCTGGAGATATCACGGAACCACCACCGATCAGTTCTGTTGCTTGAGGAAAAGCTCATTGAACTTGGTCAAATTAACCGAATTGCTGGTGTCGATTTGGATCAGGTGGCAGCTTGTGCCCCTGGTGAAGATTTAGGAGATCCGATGCTCTCTCTACTCAAGCACACGACGCGGCGAGAGGCTGAAGAGGCGGATCAAGTAAGAAGTGCATTGGAGTTCGGTTCAGAGCTTGAATCACTCGAGCAGGACTATGCCGCCGGATTGCTTAAGCAGGGTGAATACGAACGGCAAAACCGCCGTTTGATGGCACTGATTGAGGGCGGCGAGGCCGCCCGTGCTTGGCTGAAGCAGGAAGAAGCAGAGCGTGCAGCTGAACGCAAGCGCCTTGAGGCGGGAGGGGATGGTCGTTGGTCGGAGCTTGAGGATGATCCGTGGGAGGGTGAGGAGTGAGCACTCCTTGGTAAGTTGCCCCCTCATGATTCGCCCAGCGAACGGCTTCCAGCGGATCAGATGCGAGATTCATTTTTGTTCCCGAGGGTAACGCCTGAAAGGCTGATCTCGTCCGCTGCCTTGCCAAGCATCCGGGACCGCAGAGCGTTCGTAGAGATCTTGGACGGGGCTAGAAGTCTCAGCGGCCGCCCATGCAGATCGCGGTAGCAGGCATCAGAAAGGGTGCTGGAGACGGAGATGACCAGGCTCGGAGACACCACAAGCAAACCAGCATCGAACAGGGCGTGGATGTCCTTCCGAAGCAGCAGCCCGTTGCTGAGCGCATTGGTGGACGTGCCGTTGTAGGGCGTGATGTGCGCAGCATCGATCACGGCCGCGTGCGCCGTGCCTGTGACCATGCACACGGCCCCGTAATGCTCGATCAATCGCTTCCTGAACTCGGCCTGCCCATCCCGGATGACTCGCAGCACCTGCTCGACGCGCTTGCCATCCACCTCGACGTCTGGCGGAGCGAGTGAGGCGGGTGCAGAGCTCGGAATCAGGCGGCCGGACTCTTCCAGCGTCCCCCTGAGTGCTTCGACCGCGTCGTTCTTCATCATCTGCGCCGGGGCACGAAGGACGGGGTCAATCCCGGATCGGTGACGAATGTGTGCAAGCAACCGAGCGGCGTCCTCCAGGTAGGTCAGCTTTTGCTCCCGCTCACTCCACAACTGGCGCAGCGCGTCCAAATCCCATGACCACAACGCCAGCCTGAGCTCGCTGCTCGTCAGGCGAGGCGGGGCCTGTGCGCGCACCAACTTTTGCTGGGCTAAGGCCAGCTCCTCTGCGTCCGCAGCGGCGTCAGCAGGATCGATGCCTTCCCCTTCATCGTCCTCGAGAAAGAAATGCCCGCCGAACTGCCGCGTGCGATTTCGCTCCAGTTCCTGCTCGAAGCGCTGCCGGCGTCGCTTTGCGCGCCATTCGGCGATCCGTTGTTTGTCGTTGCCGTTGTCCATGCCATTCCTTTGCTGGCCGAATGCAGTAGTCCACGCTCCAAGACGGGCCGTTCAAGCGCTTGGGGCGCTATCTCGCTACGTCCTTCATGCCGTGTCTGCCGTTATCCCGGCGGAGTGAGACGCAGCCTGCAAGCGTAGAGCAGACGGTGCTAGCCGATTCCATTGGTTGAATCGCCATCGCTGGTCTCGACGAAGTGGTGTGGCCCAAGCGTCCTTAGCAATGCCAGCAGAGCGCTATGGGACGCCATCGCTTGCTCTAATGTGCTGGCCTCTTCCCCGTATCGAACGGCCGGTGACGTCTTCAATGCCGTTAGAATCTCTTCGCTGATACGAATGCTGAGCTTTTCCTCCAGCAGCTTGCCAAGGTGGACGTGGTCATGCCCCTTTCCGGCATCCTTTGGATACGAGTGTCCCTCGCGGGCAAGAAGGCCTTTCAGCAACTTCTCAGCGCATTGAGCCGCCTCCCAGCGCGCTTTTCCATACTCGCGTCGGCTGGCGATGGCATCGACGCTGTGCCTGAAATCTGCTTTTGCTTCAGAGAACAGTGCATGCCCGCCGAGTGAATCCAGAGTCATGATTGCTTGCCAACCATGCACAAATGCGTGGAAGAAAAACGCAAGCTCCGGGTCCGATAACTTGTTGGCCATCGGTTGTGTCAGTCCCTCCACCGAGCACAACACGTTGTGGATTGCCGGACCCCTGCCAACACCGCCCTTCTGGGCTATGGATAGGTCGCGATCAAACACGAGCGTCCCTTCGCCCATGATCATCGGAAGACGAACCTTCCAGAGGTTGCCGTTGACGACAACCAGGAAGCTTCCCGGTGAGAAGTCGATCTTCATCGCGTCGCCGTAGTGATCCGAATACCAGTCATGGACCTTGGCAAGTAGGTCGCGCGGACCGAAGGGGGGACCCCTGTCCGGTGGTCCGCCGAGGATTGGAGTGCCATCCAGCTTCAAGGTCCAGGATATTTGCTGGGAGGCTCTCATTCCTCGATGGCAGGGTTCGATGCCCATCGCCGAAAAGCGACTGTCGAGAGACGTCATCATGGCGTCGAACTCTTCTTCGTTGGTTGGGCGAGTGGGCCACTTCCACTCGTTCAGCTCATCTTTTCTCGACCGTTCCATGTCGCCCCCTTAGGGCTTAAGTAGATGTGCAGTATAAACGGCGCCACGCGGGCTCTGAGACGCGTGAATCCGGTGAAAGAAAGCCGCAGCGATTGAGAGGGGCAAGCATCGCCGGTGTTCGCGGGTTGTTCCTCAGCGACGTTGCCCCGATGGGGCCTGCCCCTCACCTGAGTTTGGTGGTCCCCCTCATGGCGGGGCAGCACTTGGCGAGAGAGCCTCAACCATGCAGGGATGACGCCGCTCCATCTGGGGTCCGAAAACGGTGCAAGCCGGGTTTGAGTCGTTGAGGGTTTACAGTGGTTCTACGAAACGGCAGGATCAAGGTTTGACCAACCCCAAGGGAAAGCCATGGCACTGACGCTTGAACAAATCCGAAAGAAAAAGGCCGAGGCCGAGGCTTTGCTGGCCGAAATGGAAAAGGCCGAAGGCGATGCGCTTGCGGCCGAAGCCGGGGCCAGCTTTGCAGGAGTCTACGAGACCTTGCAGCAGTTCGGGCAGCATTACACGACAAAGCAGAAGAACGATCTGAAGGCGCTGCTTGAGCCACGCAAGCCGTCTTCCGCAAGCACCGGCATCAGTCGCGCCCCGAAGTTCCAGATCCCGGATGGGACCACGTGGGCTGGCACTGGACGTCAGCCGAAGGCATTCCTTGCATGGGCCGAAACTGCTGAAGGTAAAGCGTGGAAAAAGAAACACCCGGACCAGGAATGGCCGGCGCACCCGTTCAAGGCCTGATTGCCATTGGGCGTTGCAGACAGAGCCCCGGCAAACCGGGGCTTTTTTTGTGGGCGTTCAGTGAATGGCAGCCACGCGCAGGCTGGGGCGGAAGCCCCGGCCCATGTCCTAACCTCCCCGGAGGGGGCTTTTCAGGCGCGGTCCCGGCCGCGTTCTTTTGAGCTCTTGGAGAGAAAAGGCAACGTCAAACGCGGCATAAAGCAAAAGCGCATTGGGAGAAAGGCAGGTGGAGCCTCGGCTTCCGCCGGGCCCGGTGCTGAGCGGGAAATGTGAGGCGTTTCAGGGTTTTTCAGCGATTCGCGGCCCTTCCGGCAGTTTTGATATTTAGTCGATAAAACGCAGGGTGAAAGTATTGCGATTTTTTTGAGGGGGCTTAGTTTGAGTGGGTAGTGAGGGAATGCCCCCTCTTCAAAGGTTTTCTAATGATTGCTTGCGCTATTGGCCGGTCAGGCTTTGTTGCCCTTGGTTATCGGGGGGTCTTCTAATGGCCCACCACCACGCCAGGCCCCTCCAACTCAAGTCGGGCGAATGGGGCGCCCGGGTGCCCGCCCCGAATGTTCGGAACGGCGACAGGCTCACTGTGGTTGCCCGGAGCGGCAGCTCCTGGGAAGCCGTCGTTGTCGGCGTGGTTTGGCAAGGCCCGGAGGCCGCGATTTGCCAAACGGCTCGGGGGCTCATGCAGTGTGGGTGCTGCGGGGAAGTGGGGCAGAAAGGGGCCTACCCCTTCTCAACGTATCCGGCAGAAATGCAGCGTTGCGACGATTGCGGGGGTTCGGCATGAAGCCCCCAGCAACGCGTCGCCGCCGCTATTTCGCCTATCAACGCCGCTCGGGGTCCACGTGCTACTTCGACAAAGCCATGCACGCCCACCTCCAGCGGTATCCGCACACCATCGGCCATTACCAGCTCACGCGTTTCCTGGGCACTTCCGCGTTGCTGACCGCTGAAGAAGCGGCCGCCCAAGGATGGATGGCCAAGCCCAGCCGGAGGACCGCATGACAAGGCGCTACGTCCTCTGGCCCTCACAAGCAGGGTTCGAATGAAAGAGTTGATTGAAATCGAGAACGCCGGTTACCGCCACCGGGTCAAATACATGTGCGACTCAGAAGATGGCTTTGGCGTAGTGACTCGCCAGGAATACAGCTACCTCAAAGATGGGATTGTGGTCTGGAGTCAAGAGTTTCCGGCGGGCGTTTCGTTTGGCGAGATGGCCCTCGTTTTTATGGATTCGGGGTTGTATGTAAGAGCAGACCTGAAGGAGAAGAGGAGGAGCGGATGAGCCGCTACACGCTACAACCCAAGCGGAACAACATTTCACTTGTGGAGACCATCCATGAAACGTGGATTGACGCGCCCAGCAAAGCCGCGTTTCAAGCCCTGGCCGCCGCGCAAGGCCTGAGCATGCGCGCTGCACTGGCCCAGCTCATCGAGCAACACGCCCAGATTCGAGAACCGTTTTCCCCTCGACGCCCCACGCCTTGGACCGGAGAGGCGGCGAAGGGGCGAGAGCGCTACAAAACCGCGCTCCCCAGTGTGCAGGTGGCTCCCCAGGTCGCCATGGCCCTGCTCATCGACGCCAACCGAATCGGCATTCGTCAGCCAGAAGCCGTTCGCCAGTTGGTCTGGCGATGCATCCAAGCCAGCGCCTGACGAATCGGACTGCCTTTTGCGGGCATGGGGCCAAGGACAGCCACGCGGACGCTGGGGCGGAAGCCTCGGCGCTGGGTCTTTCCTCCCCGAAGGGGGCTTTTCAGGCGCGGCCCAGGCCGCGTTCTTTTGAGTTCTTGAAGAGAAAAAGGCAACGTCAAAAGCGGCATGAAGCAAAAGCGCATTGGGGGAAGGGCGGGGGGCGGGGTTTCCGCCGGGCCCGGCGCTTGGCGGGCAGTGGAAATATGAGGTGTTTCAAGGTTTTGGCATTTTCTGCCAATGCCCGTCAGTTTTGCATTTTAGTCAGAAAAATACAGGGTCTATCTATTGCGAAAAGTTGGTTTTCTTTTACTTTGAGATCAGAGAAGAGCGCCGATGCTCTTTAACCAAAGGAAACCCCATGTTGACGTTCTTTGCTTTTTGCCTCTTGGCTGGATTGGTCGCCGGATTGGCCATTGCTGATCGACCGGATGCGCTCTGATGAATACTCGCAGCCAAACCCAAGCGCCCGCCCGGTCTTCCATCGCCACCACCTCAGCGCTCCTGCGATTCCTGTTCGACGCCATGTCGGGCATGGGAGCGGCCAAGCTGGGATGGGAGATGGTGACCGACCCCAAGGCCAAGCTGTCGGACATTGCCATCGGCGTGTCGCTCTGCCTGGCTCCTGCAGCGATTGCGGCCACCTGGGCGCTTTGCCTGTTCGGCATCGCCCAACACCACCAGCTTTTTTTAAACCCGAACCCCTGACAACCACGGAGGACCTCGCTCGTGCGAAAACTTTTCAACAAACTGCTTAACATCGCCGTTTTTGGCATGGTTCTGTTCGCCCTGGACCAAGTCCCGGAACGCCTGGATCGCATGTCGCAAACCGCCCAGAACCTGGTTCAGCAGGTGGGCTACTCCGGCCCCATGCAGGGCATCCCCTCGGGCGTGCCAGACGGTTACGAGTTCTGATGACCCCCGCACCCTGGCCATCGTCGGAGCTCGTTCGCCTCGCATGGGCGGCACGCCGGGATCCTCTTGCCCGGCAGCACCTGCTTCAGGCGTTCCAAGAGGGGGCCGATTTCCATACCCCTCTGTCCAGCAGCGATCTGAACGACGACCTTTTTGCCGTCCCTGGGGATTGCTTGGCCGGGGTGGTGATTCGGGAACTGACGGGCGTCAAGGACGCCGAAGAGTGGCTGCATGCGTTTCTTCGCGCGCACGAGTTGCATCAAGCTGCCACCTACTGTGGGAAGCGCTGGCAAGCGGCGCTTCTGATGACCGTGAGCCCGCAGTAAAGGGTGGCCCGGCCTACGCCTTGGGTTTCGCCGCCGCTTCCGCTCGCTTACTGAACTTCTTGCACCACTCGAGCATGTCTTGCACGTCCTTAAGGAGCTCGTCCGGCTCTGGAAGCCACGTTGGTGTATCAATGGATTGAGAGTGCTCAAACGCAGAATACTTGGTCATCATGCCGTCGATCAGTGCGCAGTCTGTCGGAGTGATTGCGCTGAGCCGCTGTAGCTTGTTGCGCGTGTTGATCTCGCGCTGATAGCGGTTGATGATGCCCGAACAAAGTTCGTCCTCTACGGAGCGCTCAACCAAGATTCGGAAGTTGCTGCAGGCGGCCTTCAGGGCAAGTTCTTTTAGTGGCGGATCAAGCTTCTTAAGCTGTCCGATGCTGCTGATCATTTGGTTCAAGCCGGATTGTGGCTTCAGAGAGAACGTATTGATCTGCGCCGGCATGCCGGTCCTGCTTCCATCGCGGGCGATCGATTCAACCGCGACCTTGACCGTAGACTGATCGAGGTTGGCCCGCTGCTTGGCGGCACTCTGCAGCAGGACCATCAAAGACAGCCGATGCGTGAACACGATCACCTGGCGATGCTCGGCCAGATCCACCAAGCGTTTGGCGACCGCCTCCTCAAAGCGTTGATCCAGGGAGGAGATGGGGTCGTCGAAGATCACGGGCATGCCCCGTTCAAGGCCCGTCGCATCGGCCAGGAAGGCCGCCAATGCCACGATGCGTTGCTCACCCTCGCTCAGGATCTCCCGATTCTTCTGGGCGCCTTGCGCGTCCTTCAGCTCCACGTAGAAGGTGAACGCGCCTTTGCCTTGGGAGCGATACGACATGCGGACAGGAAGCGAATGGCCCCCCAGCGCCCGCAACTCGGCATTGAAGCGGTCGCAGTAGCCCTTGGCCAACTCCGATTCGCCGATGTCATTGCTTTTGGTCGTCAACTGGCTGGTTGAGGTGGACCGGACAGCGGCTTCCACCGTTCCCACGCGTTTGAGGCGGATCACGTCCGCCCATACCGCATCGCGCTGCTCCGACAGCCACTGTTGTGCTTTCAGCTCTGCTAGGCGGGTTTCCTTCTCCTTCCGCCCCGTCGGGTCCAGCAAGCCCGCCAGCGCGTCGCGATCAGCGGTGGTTGTTTAGACCTTCTGATCGTAGGCGTTGGTCCACACCGACCACTCCACCGCCGAAGCCGTCGTGGCCCCGGCCATGGCTTTCAACCTCGCATGGATGGCCTCAAGCAGCTCAGTGGCTTGAGGGGCTTCCAAGCCAATAGCAGCGCACTGGGCCTGCCAGGCGACATCGGTGAGAGGACTGGGCAATGCCTTCTTCAGCGCCGTCAGCGCGTCTTCCGCGCTCTTGGCTTCTGTCTGCAGGGTGTCGTTGAGATAGCTCTCGAAGCTGGCCAAGCGGGCCTTGCCGTCGTCTCCCAACGGTTGCTGGCAGAGGACACAACGGGATTCGTCCCCAACGTGGGGGAAAGGGTGGTCACGGTAGGCAAGACCTGTCGAATACGCTTTTGCAGCGTCCCAAAGGGTTCGCCACACGGCGTCTCCGATGCCCTTGAGAGGCAACCCGTTGAGGAATGCCGTGGCATAGGCGGTGGCGGCCTGGCGCTTGACCTCTGCATTGCTGCGGGCATCCAAGAGGGCTTGGGCCTTCTCGTCGCTCAAGCTCTCCCTCAACGCCGAGACGCTTGTGGCCATCTGCGACAAGCGTTCTAGCTCTCCGACGGCCTTGGCGTGGGCCACTTCAGGGTTCGCCTGGGCCAGGGCGGTCTCTAGCGCCAAACGCTCATCGTTCAGTGCAGCGGGGAAAGCGCAACGCTGGTTGATCTCCTCTTCGGTCAGTTTCGCCGTCAACTTCCGGAGGACCGTTGCAGCGCTGCTCTGCGCGTGGTCTTCCGGGATGATGGGCAGTTTGCTGGTGAGCTTGGCTCCGCGGGCCTTCAACTGGGTGGCCAGGTCATCGGAGATCTTGATGAGCATCCCGACGAACCGCATGGCCCGGGGAAGGTGGGTGGCGGTGGTGGCGCTGTCGCCGAACTCCAGCGCCGTGGCTGAGTCGAACACCGGCACCGCTTTCAACGTCGCATGGGGGCCGTCGGTTGCTTGCCAAGTGAGTTCAGCAGGCGATGTGGTGCCGTCGGATCGCGTCGCCGTGACTTTGATGAGGGCAGAGGCAGCAGCGGGGTTTTGCTGGAACACGTTGCCGTGGATAGAACCCCTGGCCCGCGCGCCGCAAACGTGCTTCATTAAACGGGCGTAGCCCGATTTGCCGGCCCCGTTGGGTCCGTAGACCACGGTCATCTGGCCTTGGCTGAGGTCCAATGCCGCGTCCTCGCCAAGGGCATTGACGCCGCGGATGGAGGAGACCGAGTCGATGCGAAGCTCAGCGGCGGTGGGTGTCCCCAAGATGGTTCCCGGTGCCAACGCCGGGTGGGGAGCATCCAGCTTCTTGGCTGCCTCGGCCAGGCAGTGATCCGCCAGCGCCTCCATCTCCTCTTCGTTCGGCATGCGGCGGTGCTGGATCACCGTGGAAGCGGCCATGCGCAGCCAGCTTGGGCGGCCATTCAACCACTCTTCCAGAGTCGTAGGCGCAGCGGCCCCATTCTTGTTCGCCATCGGTCACTTCCCCTGTGAATGGCCAGAGCCAGGAAGGCTCCGTTCCCCCTTCCGCAATAGTGACGCGGGTCACATTTGGAGGCAAGTCGGTGATGGTCGTAGGGGATGGGGAAATGGTTTTCCCGAACGGTAGGGATCAGGCCTCTGAGGGGGCATCGATCTGGGCGGCAGCCAGGGCGGCTGCCAGATCACGGTTCAGTGCTCGCGCTTCAGCCCGCAGTTCGCTCCAGTTCGGCGTCCCGACCGGGCCTTGCCCACGCATCGACGCGAGCCAAGCATGGGATCGCAGTCTGGCCGCTTCCGCGGCTGGCGTCGAGGACTTGAGGGCGTCCAATGCCGCCAACTGGATTTCTAGCAGGTTGATGTCCATCAGCGCCTGCAACTGCTCCGGTGCCATCGGGCTTGGCGCATCCCGCTGCAGCCACCAGCGTCGAAGTCGTTTCAGCATGTCTTCTCTTCCCTGAGATCGTTGTCGCTACTCGGGAGGATGGCCACGCCACGGCTCTGGGCGTAATCCCTCACCTTCGTCAGCAGCTCTCGCTGCTGTTCGGGTTCAAGCCGCGACATCACCAGCAACGTCTCTGCCACTAGATCATTTGTGGCATGGAAATAGGCGACCGGCATGCCAAGTGCTTGGGCCAGCTTTTCCATCGTTGCAGGATCCGGCACGCGATCTCCTCTCTCGTAACGAGAAACCCTGGGAGCGGCGGAGTTTTCCTCGTCCAACCCAAGCACGGCCCCCAACTGTGCTTGCGTCAGGCCCTTGGCCAGCCGGGCCTCGCGCAAGCGGCGGCCAAACGTGTGAGCTGGGGCGAGAGGGGCAGGCATGGGCGATCACGAACCGGGAACAATCCCCAAGTCTGCCGCTTCCCATGCTGCACCGCATTTGCCAAAATGGCAAATAAGGCCATGGTGGCCGGGATCAGGGGGATGCATGAAGCAAGCGATTGCAGCCGTGGCCGTGTGCCTGGCGTTGGCCAGCGGGACGGCCACCGCCCAGGACGGCATTTTGGGAAGGATTGGCAAGGGGTTGATGCAGGCGGGCAAGGACGCCGCCTCGGCCCCGGCGACCAAGCGTTACCTGGAGCCGGCAGGCACTTACTGGGACGACGGCGACCCTCCAGTGCTCGACGGCTACACCCGGATCCGGTGGGGCTTGGCGGCCACCGCGTCGGCCGGTTTCGGCATGTGCGAAGACAACCTCTTTGCCCAGGCCAAGGCCGGCGCTGCCCTGGCACCGGCGATGCGAACCCACTGCATTGGCTCATGGGGGCACCAGTTCAAACGCGTAGGCCTGCAAGGCGATCCGGCCTCTGCGTTTGAGGCCAAGGCGCGGCAGATCGCCTCTACCGATGCGTTCTACCTGCGGCCCTACATCGACGTGGAGATCGACCCCAAGACCAACATTCTCCACGCCTACGTGCTGGTCATGAACCACGACTGGTATCCCCGCTCGCCTGACTTTCTTCCGACGGCCGTTATCGGCCCTTCGCCGTTGGGCAAGGGCAGTGCGGTGGTCGGGGTCGAGCATGGCGGGCGCTACCACGCCGCGTTGCGATTGAAGCCGGAAGACGCGGCCGAGCTGCGACGGGTGGGGCGCGACGCCACGGGAGACCGAATCTTTTTCAAGGTCGTGGAGGGCAGGTTGAAGCCCAACGGCCTGCCCGACATCGTTCTCCAAATCGACCGCCTCGAGATCGGCTACAAGAACCAGATCATCGGCATCACCCCTTCCAAAGACAAGGACGCATGACATGAAGCACGCACTGATCGTGGCCGCAGCAGCGGCACTTTTGACCCTGACCGCCTGCTCTGGCGACAAGGGCCCCTCAAAGGAGGATGGGGTGAAGGTCGTGGAAGGCTTTTTCACCGAGCAGGGGAGGCAGGCAACCCTCCAGCGCTCTTGGCGGTTTGAAGTGACCGACGCGGGCGGCTTGGATCTCGACTGCGAGAAGAAGCCCAATGGGGATCAAGAATGCATGGTGGGCGGGTCGGTAAAAGCGCAGGGGTCCATCGGTGGCCAGCCCACCAAGCCCGAGCCAAGCACCCTCAAGCCGAAGCTGCGTGCACTGTTCCGCCCGCAGGGCGAGGGCTGGCAAGTGGTCGAAGTGACCGACGAAGGGACGTCTGCGGGCTAAACGGGCCGCAGTCCGCCGCTTGACTGCACGCCGGTCCCGATCAAGCGTGCAGCCATCCAACAGGGGAGGACCATATGAACCGCTATCCGCCGCAGCAAGTTGTGTATGCGCCGCCGGGCCCATCCGCGCTGATCCTCCCTAGCGTCATCTTGGGCCCGTTGGGCCTGGTTGGGCTGGCGGCCGGCCTGGAGGTGATGAAGCGCGACTTCTTCATCGGCGTGGTCTGTTGTGTGCCCGGTGCGCTCGTCTTCGCGTTTTTGGCATTTTGCCTGGCGCTCCATCTCCGGGCTCAGCGGCTCTGGGACTGGCACGTCCGAACGGGGCGGATGCCGTATTTTCGGAAGCACGGCTTCCTGAAAGGGGCGCTGCTCGGGGGCGGATTGGGCGTGGTGACGGTGGTGGCGGCCGCCGTTCTGGGGTTCAAGTATGCGGAGCATCCCCAGCTTGGGGAGATCGCTACCGCAGCGTTTTACTTGGCTTGGCTCTGGGGCGTGCTGTTGATCGGCGTGCTGGCCGTAGTGTTCGGGTGGGTCAAGCGGGCGTGGGATAGAACGGCCCTGCCGGACGCCCGATGAGCCAGCGCATGGACTGACATCTTAGGCGGGATGAGAGGTGAGCACCGAACCGTGTCCTTCGTGTGTCATTCCCAGTGTGACTTGATAGGACCGACCACGCACGTTCGTTTGGAACTCAAGCCAGTCGCCATAGGGCTTTGCCACTCGCGCAATGAGCGTGCATTTGCGTTCATGAACGTAGCTGACCACTGCGCTGTAGGAAATCTCGTCGTAGGCGGTTCCGATTACGCTTGGCTCTTTGCCAAGAGTCTCGATTGCCCATTCGATCATTTGGGTAGTGCGGGCATCGTTGCGCCTCGGAGCGTTGATGGGGAGTCGGCGTTCGATTGGCGTGTGGAGGCTGCGATACTGTTCTTCTGTCAGATCAATGTTTGCGAACTTAGCTTTGTTTGCTGCGTCCAAGCGATCCCACATCTGGCAGACGAAATCGATGCTGCCGGACTGCTGCTCCACGAAAGAGGCGCCGTTCTTCTCCATCTCTGCTGCGAAGCCCAACAGGATTTCTAGAGACTGCCGAGTGTTGAGCATCACGCCCAAGTAAGCCTCCGGAACTCCTCTTCGCTGAGCCATCATCAGCAGCGCGCTGACAAACTCATCTCGCCGATCCTCGTTTTTAACCCAAGAGGGAAGGTTCTTCGGGCCCTCGCTGTCAATCGCTTTAAAGGCGATGTTCTTGTTGGCCTCCTGCATCCTTACTTTAGCTTTAAGGATGGCTTTCCCTACAAATACTGCACCGTAGACCAGTAGAGATAGGCCGCTGGTAGGGATCGCAAGGGCTAGCGCAATCAAGAAAAGGATTGTCATGTGCGTCCGAGGATGTGGAAAAAGATGTCGGTTGGGCGGAGTATACGTTCCAACTTTATCGGACGGCAGATATGTCGTGGCAACTTCATCTAAAAGTATCAAGGGTGCTCGAAAGTCAAGGGCCAAGCCGGATCAAGAGCTGGAGGATGTGGTTGCCCAAGCCAAGGCGATCACCGAGTCATGGGCAGAGCGCCACGACCTGTGGGGTGATTCTGGGCACAAGGATCCACTTGATCACTACGACACTGAGCCGGGTGAGGGTTCTTCCATTTTGACCCTCTGGTCCGAAGGTATGGTGGGGCGCTGCTTGAATGAAGGGATGGACGAGGCCGAGGAGCTCTACGCGGCATTGGAGTCCATCGGTGTATTCATTGAGCTAGATGACCACGTCACCGCCGGCTACTACCTCATTGACCAGGAGTCCGACCTTCAGAAGAGGTTCGACGAATGGGCTCGCTGGAGGTGGACCTGTCGGCTGATCGAGGCCGATACGGCGGATGTTTCCGGCGATATCTACGAATATTTTTCGAAGCGCCCAGATGACCTGTATCGGCTGAGTCCCCGTGCGTTCGAAGAGCTGATCAGCAGCGTGTTCACGGCCAGAGGCTGGCGGACTCAGATCGGACCGGGCAGCGCCGATGAAGGCGTGGATGTCCGAATGTGGATTCAATCCCCTTTGGGTGATGCCCTCACGCTGGTGCAAGCGAAGCGTTACGCCAAGCATCGTCCTATAGATCTTGATGCAGTGGCAGCCCTTGAGGCGCATAGCCTGCGGGAGAAGGCGGGCGGGTTGTTTGTTACTACGTCTCGCTACAGAAACGTCGCCAAGCGCTTTGCTAGCCGAAATAAGGACCTGATCCTCGCCGACTCATCGGACGTTGCATCTTGGTGCGAGGAGGCAAGCCAAGAGGCCATGAAGGCGAAGGCCAGGGCGCTAGCAATGACTTCGCTCGGCCCGCTGCTCGACGAGATTCGTTCCCGAGGCACGCATCCTGCGCTGGTCTTTTCCTGGAAGAGCTTCAGCTACCCGTGCTTCTGCATCGTTCTTCGAGAAACGCCGACAGGTGCTCTCCTTTTACCAATCCCTTCTCAAGCAACTCCGCCGGATGGCCTGGTTGGATATGTTCTCCCGGTGCTTGATGGGAGCTTGGTCGACCAGACACCGGGAAACGGCGTGTTCAGAGCGATTCGGCGCGAAAGCGAAGGCCGGGTCAGCTATTGGGGGAGTGGCGAGCTGTATGGTCGGTGGGATGGCAAGCCGTTGAGGTTTGATCTCTGCGACTGACCTATGGGCGGGGACGATGGTCCCCGGCACATCAGCTAGGCCCTCTGCATGTCAGCGTCAGCACCTGGTAGTCCACCCGCACTGGGTTGTAGAACTGCCGATACCAGTTGAACACGACGGTCTGGCCGACGTTGTGCTCGTTGCACGCAGGCAGCCCTTGCTGGGTGCCAAACCCGCCGTTGGGCGTGCATCCGGGCTGGCCCGTGCAGGTGATGTAGGGCGTCGAAGCCACCACCGACGACTCGGGCCACTCCCAGCGATAGGGATTGTTGCTCTTGCCCACTAGCTCCGATGCGCACGCTTGTCGGCACACGGCCAAGGACGTGCCGCCGCTGGTCCAGTTGTAGTCGCAGTAGTGCATGCCCATGTTGGAGACGCACTCAAAATCGTAGGAGTAGGCATAACGGATGTTCCCCGCGTCCGAAAGCGCGTTGCATTGCTCTTCGTAGAAGGCCGACTCGCTCACATTGGCGGGCCAGTTGCCGGGCATCGGTGCAGGCGTCTCCACCCGGTGGATGGGCACGTTGGCGATGGCCCAGTCCAACTTTGCTTTCTCCGCTGGCGTCAGGCGCACCACCGCGTCGGGATACCAGTAGGAGATGCCACTCGAACCGGAGGGCGGCGGCACGTCCTGCCCATCGGCCGAGTGCCACGCCACGACCTGCAAGCTTCCATCGCTGCAGCGAGCGGCCGTGGGCTTGCATGTGTTGACCTCGTTGCGACGAGCCCCGGTATCCACCCAGTGGGACCAGCCGCCGTAAGTGGGGCCGGGCAGGGTCGTGGTGCCAAACGGGCAATGGGTAAACACGTCCCTCGACCGCACCTGCTGCCGTTCCCAGGTGTGCGTGCCGGTTTGACCCGACGGGCAGGCTTGCGACGTGGGGAGCCATTGATCGCGTTCCTCACGGGTGGTCCCCGGGCAGGCCTGGCAATCCCTCGTCGTCACGGCCGCCACCGTCTGGGCTTGAACCCACGCCTCGGGATGCTCCCACGCGGCGTCTGAGTTTGGATCCACGTCGCCGGGAGCGCAGACCTGGCGCGTGCGCACCGTCTCTGTGCCCCACGTGCCCGCCGGACAGCTCGCCCGGGCCGCCGAGCTTTCCGATTGCCGGCACGGCACCAAGGCCGGCGGAGCCGGGGTGGGGACCGGCGTTGGGAGCGGCTGAGGCACCGGAACGCTGGGCGCAACAGGAAGCGGCGGAACCGCCGGGGAAGGAGCAACCCCAGGGCTTGGCGACACGCTCCCAGGAACGCCCGGCACTGCATCGGGCACGCTGGGAGCGGTGGATACGGGGCCAGCCGGTGTCGGCGTTGAAGGGCCAGGGACGGCGGGCGTGGAGGGCAGGGGAAGCGTGGGCACCACGGCCACCGACGCACCTGCCACGAGGCCGGAGTAATAGACGACCTCGACCAAGGCTCCATCGACACCGCATGCCAATCCCAAGCTTGGAACGTCCAAGCTCCCTCGGTTGCTCAGCAAAACACTGGTGTTGCCCACGATCACGTCCCGCACGTTCACGTCGCCCGCCACGGCCGACACGAACGGCACGCAGGCGCGGGCAGGAAGGCCGGACAGCCCGACGGTGAAGGCATCCCCTGCCAAGCGCACCGTGGCCGGGGCCACGGTCACCGCGCCGCCCCACGCGTTGCTCATGGTCGCTGCGCTGTCCTGGCGGAAGTCGGTGGGGGCCAGCCCATCCTCAAGAACGTTCAACGTGCTGACGCCGCGGAACGAGCCAATGACGCCATGGGACCGATCAATGCGACTGGCCAGGTCCCGAACGTTCTCGACGTCCGACGCCACGTTGACCCGAGTGGTGACGCGGGGGTAGACCCAAAACGCGGCGGCGCCCATTGCGGTGGCAACCCCCAATGCGAGCAGCAACTCGACCAGGCCAAAGCCTGGGGCAGGAGAACGACGGTGAGGGCGAGCTTGCGTTGTCATGCACTTCAGCATGCGACATGAACGCGTTTTGACAAGCCCTAAAAGCAGTTCTTGATTTTAGTCAAAAATCTTTCAAATCAATGGGTTGACAAAGATTGGGGGAGTGGTTGGATCGTGGTGTAGGAGCGGTTTAATGGGTAAGCCGACCTACTCACAAAAAGAGAGTGAAGCCATGAAGATTCATCCCCGAGAGCCCGCCAGCACCGACCTGGCGCATTTCCAGCTCCACACCGCCGCGCGGTTCCTGGACCGCACCAACGGTCTGAACCAACTGGCCGACAAGCACCGGCGTCTCCAGCGCCTCGCCACCCGCGCTCGCCACGAGCGGCGTTGGAAGAAGGAAGAGGAGCGGTTCGCATGAGCCTCTTGAACATGGCCCTGCTGTTTGTCGGTCTCCTGGGCACCACGGTGTTCTACCAGGACCTGGTCGCCAACCCCATCGCCGCTGGGCGCGCCCTGGTGCGCTTCTATCAACTGCCGGCGGAGCATCGCCAAGGAAGCGTTCTGCAACAGGTTTCCAAGGCGTGGTGGAGCATCGTGCTGGTGCCGTTCTACGTGCTGGTGGCCCTGGTGCTCATCGGGGTTTTGGGAGGTGGGCAATGAGTGCCGGGACTGAAAGCCTCATCAGGGCCATCCAAACCAACGACCCGCTGGCGTTTTATGGGTGGCTGCGCACACTCAAGGGGACGCCCGACCTGGACGCTGGCGTGGCCGGCGATCCTGGTATCACCGCGTTGGCCGTCGCCTCCCTCATGTATTCCAAGGCCATCCAGTCGGACCCGGTCCTGGCGACGCGTTATGCGGCAATGATTGAGGCGCTTATGGACGCCGGGGCCAATCCGCTGGTTCAGATCGGGGAGCGGTTCGTGGTGCGACGGGGGCACACTGGGAAGCTGGAGCGGCGCCAGGTGTCAGCCGGCCGAAGCCTGGCGGAGGCCTGCGGGGGCGTTCTGTGCCCGGCAATGCAGGCATGGTTCGCACGCCATACCGCGGATTTGATGAACACCCACCTTCACCGCTACCACCCAGCGTTCATCAAGACTCAGCAACCGGTCGCTGAAGAGGTTTGAAGCGCGTGCCGGCGGCTACTCGCCGCCGAAAGGCGTCGTGGGAGAAGGGGCGGGGAGGGCCACGGCTCCCGCCGCGGCCTGGGTCGCTGAATCCCGGACGTCTGCACGGCGAAAACCCTCTGGATGCAGAGGCCCTTGCGGGATTAGGTTTGCAGCCTAGTGTGTTGCATGACCTACCCATAAAAGGATCTCTATCATGCGTCTCGTCGTCTGTTGTTTCAAAGGGGGCGTTGGAAAAACGACGCTTTCGCTCAATCTTGCTGCGCTCTTCGCCTCCCAACACCGAGTTTTGGTGAACGACCGAGATCCGCACTGCTGTTCTGTTGCCTGGGCCGCGCTTTCCGACGAAACCCCATTCACCGTGGGCCGTTCGGCCTCCCCCGGGTTCGACTTGGAAATCCAAGACCTGCCGCCCAGCGCCCCAGTGAAAGATCAGCTTCCGGATGGCGACCTCTACATCGTTCCCACTCTGCTCGACGGCGGGAGTTACGTCGTCTACCTGCATACCATCGAGACCCTCCGGAAGCAGGGCAAGGCCTTCCTGCCGGTGGCTAACCGGGTCAACATCAAGCGGGCTGAACACCGCCGGCGGCTGGAAGACCCGGAGCTGGCCGGGGCCATCGTCATCCCCGAGCGCGCTGCGCTGGGAAGCTTCTATGAGCTGGGGGAGACCGTCTTTTCCATGCGCGGCGCGGGCGTGGCTAAAGCCCGAGAAGATATATTGCGGGTAGGTCAGGCTATCCAAAAAAGATTGGCCAACCCGGGCCGGGGGAATGCATGATGGACATCCCAATGCTGCCCCTGCCGGACCTCATGGCTGCCAAGAAGACCCCCGCCAAGAACGCCGTTGCCAAAGCCCGCAAAGACCTGTCCAAGGCCGCGAAAGTGGTCCACGCCAAGCCGCAACGCACGTATGCGCCGCTCATTGATCTGGACCAGATTTCCGAAGAGCAGCTGGCAGAGCTGATGGTGGCTGCAGGGGACGCGCCTGGGCGGAAGACCTACTTCGACTACAGCGAAGAGCAGCCGTTTACTCGGTCGGGGAAGAAGGTGTATCTCGAAGTGGGCCGCGGTAGCCAGATGTTCGATTACCGGGACGTCAACGGCGTCAGGACCGAGCGAACGATGGTGACCGTGCCACCCAAGCTCCGCGATCAGCTCCAGGATTTGACGGGAGAAGAGAGCCCGGTGATCACCACTGCGATCATCGCCTTGGCGTCCTGGGCCTGCCAGGAACTAAAAAGGAGCAAGCGGCGCTTGGTGGTGGCGACGGCGACCGACGACCTGGATCCGGTGCGGAAACAGGTCCGGAAGGCGATTGTGGGGCGGGCGAGGAAACAACGGTAGCCCTGGGTTGGTAGTGAACGACAGGCGGCCATCGGCCGCCTTTTTTATGGCTGGCGGCGGGTGGAAAGAGCAACGGCAAAAGCGGCATGGGGAAAAGGCGGGTGGGGCCTCGGCTTCCGCCGAGCCCGGTGCTTGGCTGGAAGTGTGAGGCGTTTCAGGGTTTTCGTGTCTTTTGCGGTTGCCCGTCACTTCTGCACTTTAGTCAAATAAATGTGTTGTTTTCGGGTTTACATTTTTACGCTCTGTCGTAGCCTGGATTTGTAGGGAGGCAATACCGCTGACCTGAAAACCAAACAAGGATTCATCATGAAAACCCCTCGCCGCCAAACCCTCGAAAACCGCGCCGCCCGTTTGGGACTGCGACTCTCCGAAGCTGGGCTCCACGTCAAAATGGAAGCCGCCAACAACTGCGAAGCCATGCCGCGGTGGGAGCTTTCGGACGGGAAATACCAAGACAGTCTTTGCGGGTATGCCACCCTGGCCGAGGTTTCCGAGGCGTTGGATCACAAGGAAATCATGGCAGAGCTATGAGCAGGTCCTACGCCATCCCTGGGGTGGTAGTGAAAGACAGGCGGCCATCGGCCGCCTTTTTTATGGCTGGCGGCGGGTGGAAAGAGCAACGGCAAAAGCGGCATGGGGAAAAGCGTTGTGGAGGAAAGGCGGGTGGGGCCTCGGCTTCCGCCGGGCCCAGTGCTGGGCTGGAAATGTGAGGTGTTTCAGGGTTTTTGTTTCTTTTGCGGTTGCCCGTCAGTTCTATACTTTAGTCAAATAAATGTGTTGTTTTAGGGTTTACATTTTTTGGGTCTATCGTAACCTGGATTCATAGGAAGGCAATACCGCTGACCGAAAAAGCCAAAAAGGTAATCATCATGGAACTCATCATCAATAGCCGTAAACTCAACCGCGCCATCACTTTCTCTCGCCCTGGCCGTTCCTACATCTACGCTGATTTGAATGGTCAACCAGGCACCCTCGGTGAGCAGATCTGCGATAGCAATGGCTACACCCATTCCTACGAGGGCGAAGATCAAGAAGGGTTTGAGAAGGTCTGCCGCCGCTGGTATCGCGCCCACGTCCGGGATGAGCTCATCAATGGCTAAGGGATACGCCATCGCCCCCAAGCAGCCGGTTCCCCGCCGGCTGCCCACGGTTCGCATTGCCCCGGACAAGGCTGCCGCATTCCGGGCTCTCGCTCGCCAGCAGGGGCTCACGGCCAGCAGTGCATTGGCTGCCCTGGCGGCCGCCCATGCCGACATCCGCCAGCCGTTCGGGCCCCGGGTCCGTGCCCAGCATGGGCCTGATGGGATGCGCTACGGCGCGGTGCTGCCCGATCCCAAAGTTTATGAAGAGGTGGCCAAGAGCCTGATCCAAGACGCACGAGCTGCTAGGATCTCGCTGGGCGAGGCGATGCGGCAGTTGGTTGACCGGTGCCTGGAGCAGAGCAGGTGAGGCGGGGAACAAACGGGGGAGGGGAAGCGGCGGCCTGAGGGTCGCCTTTTTTATGCCTGCAGTCTGGCGATGCTGGGAGAAAAGGGGGGGGCGCCCCTTTGGGTGGTGGCTGGGTTTTTCGGATGTGGGAGAGTTGAGCGGTGGCTGGGGCGGAAGCCCCGGCCCATGTCCTAACCTCCCCGGAGGGGGCTTTTCAGGCGCGGCCCCGGGCCGCGTTCTTTTGAGATCTAGGAGAGAGAAGGCAACGGCAAAAGTGGCTCAAAGCAAAAGCGCATTGGGGGAAGGGCGGGGGGCGGGGTTTCTGCCGGCCCCAGCGCTGGGCGGGAAATGTGAGGTGTTTCAGGGTTTTTGTGTTTTCTGCGGTTGCCCGTCAGTTCTGCACTTTAGTCAAATAAATGTGTTGCTTTCGGGTTTACATTTTTATGCTCTGTCGTAACCTGGATTTGTAGGGAGGCAATACCGCTAACCTGAAAACAAACAAGGATATTTATGAAGATTCACACTCTTGCGACCGACGGAAGCCAAGTTATCGCTATCACCCAAGCTGCTTCCAGCGGTGGGAAGTATGGGCATCCTGTTATGCTTTCTGCGATTCGTTTTGACTTGACTTCATTCGATCAAGTGATGGAAGAGTTGAATAAGAACGGCCATCGCCACGAAAAGAGCTTCGAAGTGATCGAGCGCTGGAGGGTGGACGCCAGGAATCAGGGACCTCGCTCCCGCTTCGGCCAAACCTTGGCTGCTCTGCGTGAAGAGGTCGGTGACAATCTGAAGGGCAACGTGCTCTTCGCGACAGAGGACGAAGAAGAAGATCCGGTGGAATCGTTCAAGCCAATGACTCGCGCTATTGGCCTCGATATCGCTTTGCCTGCCGCCAGCTCCGCAGCCCGCCAGCCGGTGCGCTTTTGACGGCACACTACGAAGCCAAGCCCACGAAGCTTAAGAAGAGCCCCGGTAAGCCGGGGCTTTTTGTTGGGCGGGGGCTAGGGAGGCATAGAAGCAAGAGCGGCCAGGGTGCCGCCTTTCTTTTGTCTGCTCCCCCGTCACCGCTCACCCCATACCCTCCCAGCATGCCTCCCCTCATCACACCAGACGGCCGTTACCTCATCGTCCGCGGGCGCCTCTGGCGAACCACCAACCCGGGCCTAAGCGAGCCGCAGAGGGAGCGACTGGTCCACGAGCTGATGGACGCCCGGCGTGCCGTGAAGTCAGCAAAAGCCAATCAGGATGGGGAAGCACTCGCCGCCGCCCGGCGCGCCGTGGACAGCGCGAAAACGGGCTTGGGCGAACGTGGCCCGGTGTGGTGGACCGATGGGGAGGGGGATTGGAACAGGTGCTTGGTGAAGAACACGCCCTATGCAGGGTGGTTCTTGACGATCATGCGCAAATAACAGTCTAGGAGTGTCCTTTCGAATGACATTTGCAGAAAAGGCTTAGGGATACGTGGGAAATAAGCAAGGCAGTGATGATGTTTGCGGTTGCTTCTCCAAAGGCATCTTTGAGCGCATCTGCGACCTCTCTGGCCAAGACGATGACAGGTAAGCCCAGTTTGTTGCAGATTTTTAGTCGATTGCAGACTAGGTCTCGGATCTTGTCGCCGATTTCAGAAGCCTCTTTCAGATGCTTCGAGATGACTCGGTAGGCACCGTTGCGTAGGCGGTTGAAATCTTTCCACTCCATCGTAGCAACGGAAGCGGGATCTGATACGGCGCGAGCCCAGTTTGGCTTCGCCAGCAGTGGAGCGACATCGACGTGCTCGCTCATCTCTCTGACATACATCAAAGAAAGCTCAAACTTGCTGAGGTGAATAAGTTTTTCTAACTGCATCTGCAATCCCTTGCCTTGTGGTGGTAGTTATTTGTGGCGCGTTACGCGCCCCGCGTCAAGCTCTCGTTCTCCAGGCGCGCCCAGTCCACTCCTAACTGCCTCACCTCATCCCCCCACGCCCGGTATTCGTCCAGCGGCATCGGAGCCTCCAACCCGCGCTTCACCCGCTCCAGGTATTTGCTCTTCCTAGCCATCGCTTCCCGATACATCAGCTCGGCTTCCTCCACCCGGTCAGCACGCTTGGCGGCCTGCAGCTGGGCCAGCCGGCGAACCGAATCCGGGTTCGTGGACAGCACGCGGGGGGCATGAGGCAGGGCCGGACCGCCGGTCATCGGGACGCGCTTGTGGTTGCTCACCGGGTCCATCACACGGTGGCGCCAGCACTCCCGCCAGTCGTCATCGTCCACCTGGCCATCGCCCGGCACCTCAAGCGGCACGACGATCCCATGGGCCTCAATGAGCGCCCACACGGCCCCCAGGAACGCGTCCACCGGAAGCCGCAGAAGGGTCGTCTGGCCCTCTGACAGCACCTCGCCCCCGTCCCTTAGTCGTAACGCCAGCAGGGCCTCACCAACGGCGAACGGATCCCCGTGTCGGGTGCTCCAGCCCACCAGGCACACCCGTTCCCTATCCACCTCACCCGACCAGGCATAGACCCGGAAGCGGGGCTTGTCGAAACGAGAGCCTAGGTGGGCCATCACGCGCTCACGCTTGGAGTGAGGGCTCAACGGGGTGAAGTGGTTCTCTGCATACAGCAACGCAGAGCGCCGACGCTCCAGCAGCAAGGCCACCCGGTCAGGGTCCGCCGACGCTTGCCAGTCCGACCAGCTCACGACATCGCGCAGGCCCTTGGCAGCAGCGCAGGGACGGCAGGCAGGCACCCAGTTTTCCACCACGCCAGCGGGGCCGCCCAGTTGAGCGGGCACCAGTGGCGTAGCCGTCCAGGACTTGGGAGAGGCCAGGTCCAGCGGAGTGGAGCAGAAGGCGCAGGCGTTGCCGAACTCGGCCAAAACAGCTTTGCGTTGCCAGCCGTTGGCCTTGCCTTCCAGCGGGGCATCGGCTCGGGCAATGGCATCCAAGAAGGGGGTCAGCTCAAGCACGGAACACCCCCCAGTCGTTCAACGCAGGCCCAGCAACCGGATCGCGGAACGGGGGCAGTGGGGCGTTGCAGGAGCCTGAAAAAGATTTGACTAAAACGCTATGCCGAGCCTGTCGAACCTCCCCAGCTACCGCCGATCCAAAACCCATAACCTGCTTGCCCGATCTATTCCCAGCCCAGCACTGGACCCCCAGCCGCTGATCGAAGGCCGGGGGACAGCGAACGAGAGCAAGGTCAGACCGCTTGACTAAAACGGATGGGGTCAGTGTTTCCAGGGTATGCGAACCGAGCGCGAGAACCCCCGCACTCGGCCATCCAAACCCCCAAGCAGAGTTGACTAAAACGGATGGAGACAGGGCTTTCCGAATACCCCGGCAGCGTGACTGAACCCAGCCACTCACGGGATCCCATGCTGGCCTCCGCTTGACTAAAACGAACTGGGGCAGGGTGCGGAAGTGGGGAAAACGGAGGTCCCGGATTTTTGAGGCAGGGGGGGTGGAGTCGGTGGGGACGTGGGGAGCTGGCTGGGTGGGGAGGGAGGCTGCGGGGGCTGGCGAAAACGTTTTTGAGCGGCTGAGCGTGGCGGGAGTGAGGGGCACTGGGGTCTCCGGGTTCGTTAAGGGTTGGGACTTTCCTTTACTTCTACCCCTGAAAATCGGAAGAGCAAGATCGGTGGAACGAAAACTGGGGGGAGGACTGCGGGGAAAGAGATTGGCTGCCCATTCACCGTTCAAGGTTTACCGAAGGGTGAAGGGAGTAGGCCATACACAAGTCGCACTGAAGTGTTTTTCCGGCTTGGCTAGAAACGCTGCGCCTTTCCGCCCGCCCAGGCCTTGCTGCGCCTTGTTTTCAGTCTTGGCTAACAACTTGGCCAACCGTTCGGCTGAAAAATGGCCGGAACCCCAGAAAAACAGAAGAAAAACGGCTTAGCCCACTTGCGCTTCTTAAATCCTTTGCTAATCCATGGGTGTGGATTTTCATTGCAGGGGGTTAAGTGGGTCGTCCGTCGCTTCTAACCAAATCTTTCAGCATCGCTCCCGATGAGTTGGAGAGCGCGCGGTATTGCGCGAAAGAACAAGGCGTTTCCTTGAACAAGTATTTGCGCCTGGCGGTCCTGGAGAAAAACCGGGGCGTGGTTCAGGGGCTTGAAGCGTCCGATGCGTTGGGCGACATCCGAGCCACGGTCCGCGAATCCGAAACGCGGAATGCCCTTGCCCTAGAAAGCGCGCTGGCGGACTTGCGAGCAGAGCAGAGCGCGGCGCTCCAGGCCAATGAAGAACTGGTGGTGAAAACCCTTCAAGCGTTTTCCCAGTTCCTGGCGCAGCAAGAACCCGACGCCGAAACCCTCTCCAAGCAACCGGCTGCCGAACCCAGTCGAGCTTCTGCTGCTACCTCGGCGTTCCTGCCTCCAAAACTCTAACCCTTTCCCCACTACCTCATAAGGAGGCATACCCATGAAGCGTTTCATCCTCACTCTCACCATCGCCGCGTTGCTGGCTCCGGGGCTTTCGTTTGCCCAGGACAGCACCCGGCCCGAACCCCAAAAGACCAACAAGCTGCGCCTGTTCAAGGCCGGCGGGATTGGCTGCGCTGCCGGTGCAGGCATCGCCCTGCTGACCGGCAAGAAAGACAAGGCCCTGACGGTGTGCGCTGCTGGGGCGATTGTCGGAGGCATTGCGTCCTATCAAGCCCAGCTCAAGGAGTTCCGCGAACTGGAAGCCGAAGCCAAGGCAGCTGGCCTGGATGCTCAGGTGCATACCAAGACCGTCGAAACCAAGGACGGCCAGGCCGAAGCCCTGGACAAGCTGGTCATCCGTTACCCGGCCGCTGACATGCAGCCGGTGAGTGCCAAGACCGGCGCCACGCTGGACAAGCTGGCCGCGTTGCTCAAGGCGAGCAAAGAAAAGCTGACGGTTGGCTTCAGTGGTGCCGATGCCGCCGTGTGCCAGGTGCCGGTCGTTGAGCTGGCAAAGCGCGGCGCGCTTCAGAACGCCACGGTCGATGACCAGTGCGGCCGGGGCGATTACGCCATCACGGTTTCGCCGATCCCCGACGTTCGCTAAGCCAACCGAGAGCTGGGGGGCGAAAGCCCCCTGGCTCAAATCTTTTTCAAGCGCCTGGGAGGAACCATGACACCCGAAGAACTCATCAAACAACGCAAGCAGCGCGAGCTGCTCGCCAAAGCAGCACAAGCCAAGACCACCGCGCCCACGGACGCGGAGAAGCTCGTCAGCGATGCGACAAAAGAAAACTTGAAAACCGCAGGCCGGCTGGCTGCAAGTTTTGGCAAAGCCTTGGCAGACAAAACCAAGCAAGCGGCCTCGGTCGCCGCTGAGAAGGGGCGAGAGGCGCAAGAAGCGTTGGCCCGTCGTGCGGAAGAGGCCAAGGCACGCAGGGAAGCCGAAGCCGCAGAGAACGCACGCCTGGAAGTCGAGCGCGCCCAGGCGTTGGCCGAGCAAGAAGCGACTGCCCAGCCCGAGCCGCGGGTGGTTGAGCCCGAGCCCGTTCAAACCGATTCCGCTCCCGAAGCGCCCGAGCCGGTTGTTGAGGAGGTGGTTCCCGAGCCGACACCAGAACCAGAAGCAGGCCCCGCGCCGGTCGCCGTGGAGCCGGTCAGTGTTCCTACGCCTGCAGTCAGTGAAGCCGTGGACGCAACGCCTGCCGCTCCAGCGCCTGTCGAGCTGGTGGTCCCGTCTGTTTCGAACCCCGAACCGAGCAAGCCGGCTCAAGCCCCGGCACCGGCCCCCAAGGCGACGTCGACCCGGGCCCCGGTGAAACCGGAAGCCCCCAAGGCCAATCCGGCCGGTGAGGCGTCGGCGAAGGCCAGCAACCAGAAGGGCTGGCAACTTCTGGCTGGTGCGGGCGTGGTCGTCCTGGTGCTGGGTGGGGCGTTGGCGTGGTGGACCACTCACCGCTCCAGCGAAACCGTTCCGCTCCAAGACAAACCGGCTGCAGCAGTGACTGCCCCGGCCCCCGTCGCCGTGCCAGTTGCTCCGGTTGTATCCGCGCCACCCCAGGTTGAGGAGCCCAAGCCCGTGCCTGCCCCGGTGGAAGAGAAGGCCGCGGTCGCTGCCCCGGTTGTGGAAGCCCCGGTGCTGGCAGAGCCACCTAAGGCCCAGACCCCGGCAGGCGCCCCAGCGTCAAAGCCGGTGCCGGTTTCGAAACCGGCTGCAAAGCCCGTGGCGAAACCCAAGCCTAAGCCGGTCCCGAAAACTGTTGCTAAACCCGAGCCGAAAAACGATTGGCAGGACCAAGCCAACAGCGATATCGACGCTTGGGCAAAAAAGATCAAGTGAAGAGCTTGCGCTTATCGAAAGCCTTGCTAGAAAGAATGTGTATCCATGAAAGATGGGAGGAAAAATGTTTGGTTGGTTGTTTACGCAGTATCGAAAGCCCGGAAAGCTCCACTTCGGATCGAAGTGGCTCAACCTGCATGGGCGCTTCTTCATTGGTAACCCAGAAAGCTTTGGGCTCTCCGATTGCAGGGAAAACGTTCTGACCTCGTATTACTACCTGCGGGCGGACCGGAAGATGCCGGTGGCAAACGATGAGGACTTTGATGCCTGGAGGATGGACGCCCTGCGCGCCAGCCAGGTTCGGCACGCCAGCGAAAAACATGTGTCCAAAGCCGGCTTTCTTGTCACCTCCGCCGCGTGCGTGGCCCTTTGCTTTGGGGCATTGGTCGTCAACAAAGTGAAAGGAACACGCCCTTCGCCGGCGGCGATCCAACTCGCGCCCTCGTTGTCGTTGAACGAGTGCAAAAAGAAATGGACGAGCGGCACCATCACGCCTCAGGAAATCGTGGCGTGTCAGGCGCTATCTCAAACCAACAACAACAACAACGGGAGGCACTGAGCATGTTGCTATCGCTGATGGATTGGACGGTCGGTATTGGCCGCAAGCTGTTCAAGAAGGACGATCAAGCGTCGAGCACGCTGGAGCAAATCATTCTGGACGGCAATGACCGCTACGAAAACTTGGTCGGGCGCTTTGACGTGAGCGACCGCGTGAAGAGCCGCGTGCTGGACGTTCCCCCAGAGGATGTAGATATGGCGGTCCAAGCGGGCGCGGTTTTCGACGAGAAAGAGATGGCACTGGTTGTGCCCGAAGAACTGGATCTGGATCGGTTCCATCCGTGGTGGCCGAAGGTTCCGGAGGATCTGCGCAACACCCAGGCCCGCATGATCATCACCAAGGAAGGACGTCGTGCCGAAGGCTTCGTGCTGGGGGACGACATGGCGCTGGGCGGCGACAGCACTGCAACCTCGCTGATGTATCTGGCCTTCCCGCTGATCGGTGCGGTTCAATACTTCTTGGGCTCGCTCATTGGCGCTTTTAGTTACGTGGTGCTGCTGGCCGCGATTCCTTACTTTGTTGCGTTGAAGCAAGCGGAAGGGATGAAGGAAGCCTTCAAGGGCCTGGCCCTGATGGTGCTGCCCGTGCTGATTGCAACCGCCTCGGCGGCGTTGTCGTCCGCGCTCCATGTGGACGCCGCCAGCATCGAGCAGGTCCAGCAAACAGCGGCTGACCCCATGAGCAAGTTAGCGGAGATGATGGCGGTCGCCGCGGGCTTTGCCAAAATGGCGGGCATCGTTCTTCTGATCTTGACCATTCCTGGCCTGCTGTTGTTCGCGGCCTTCCTGAGTGCGGCCTCGCATCCCCACCGGGGTGTGCTGGGCGGAACCGCCGAGCGCTTCATTCAGATGATGAAGTGGATGGTGGTGATCTTGGCCCTGGTGGGGATTGGCTCCCTTCTCCCGGACGGGATGGGCGTGGCCGTGGCGTTTGTGATCGCGGCCATGTATGCCTTGCAGTTCACGGAAGGCAACTTCGTTCAAACGGCCGCTCGCCTCTACCTGCAGAACATGGATAACAACCTGGCGACCCAGGGTGCCCTGTCCAAGTCCCACGTGAAGGCCCGCGAGCAGCAGGCTGCCGAAGCGTTGCGCGACAACACCCCACTTTTGAAGGTGGGTCGAGCGTCTGGTCACCTGAACGACCGCGGCCATGGCTTTGCGCCGGACAAGGGCACGGTGATGATGCTGTCCTGGCGCGACCTGACCCAAGGCCTGATCGTCTACGGGCGTATCGGTTCCGGCAAGTCCTTCAGCGTGCTGCGGCCGTTGGCCCGTCGCTATCGCGAGTCCGCATTGGCCGTAGGACTGCGGAATGAACTGAAGGGGAGCGCCGCGGGCGAGACCGTTCTTGATGCGAAGCGCAGCGGGGGGGGAGCACTCATCCTCGACGCGAAGGACGGCGCGATCATCTCCGATTTGGGCAAGGACGCGTTTGATATCGTCGTGCGCGCAGGCATGTCGGTGGCCCCCTACGAGGGCCTGGAGCCCGACCAAATCACCAAGGCCCTTCGCGGCGCGACCGGTGGCAAGGTCGATGAGAAGTCCAAGCTCTGGAGCGACGGCGGCGACGCGTTCCTCTTCCACACCGGCATCATCCTGAAGGCCGCATGCGAGCACGAGCAGGCCTACCGAGACTTCTGCATCGCCAAGCTGGAAGGGTTGGAGCACGCCCGGTTGATTATGCTGCTGGAGCGGGAGGAGTTGGAGAAGCGTGGCTTGGGGTTGGAAGACCTGGAAGCGGCGCTGGCTCGCGTGGAAGAGCAAATGGGCACTTACGCGATTGTGGCGGAGGCTTCCCGGAACTGGTTCTACACCCCATTCCACCATGCCAAGCTGTTGGCGATGGTTGAGCAGGTGGTGCCGACGCCGCGTGGCGGGGAGATTGCCAGCGCTCGCGTGCTGGAGTTGGTGAACTGGTTGGGGTTGGAGCGCCCGGATACGTCTAGCACTGACGAAGAGCGGGAGGCCTATGCCGCCTACTCCCGGGACTACCACAACCGCTTGGCCACCCGGTCCGAGACCGTCCATCCCGACTTGCTGCGTCCCATGTCCCAGCTGCAAAGCTCGCTGGAATGGGCATTGCTGGGCGTTCCTGCAATGCATAAAGAGCAGCGCCAGTCCTTCACGTTGAACTCGCGGGGGCTCATCGAAAAACTGCTTCGGGGTGAAAAGCTCCGGACGGCAGATGACATCCCGTGGCATTCCGTCGAACGTGGGGAAGTGGACGTCTCTCAGGCGCTTTACGGGAAGTTCGTGGGCTTGTTCCTGCCCCCCACCCAGTTCGGCGAAGCGGGCGACATGATGCAGCGGTTGCTCAAGCAGCGTGTCATGAACGGCATTCGGGCACGCGGGGCGCACGGCGACAAGTGGCGCGAAATGCTGCCGGGCCAAACCGACGTGCTGCTGATGATGGACGAGGCGCATTTGCTGCTGACTTCGGACGACGTGCTGCTCTTCAGCACCTCCCGAAGCCTGGGGTTGATGCCGGTGATCGCGGTGCAGGGCCACGACAGCCTTATCAACACCTACGGGTCGGAGAACGAAGCCGATTTGCTGGCCAACACCATGCAATCGGTCATCGCGCTCAACCACTCGTTTGTCACACGCAACTACTTGATGAAGCGGCTGGGCAAGGCTCAGTTGACCACCTTCAAGGAGCCGACGCGTGGCATCGATTTCTCGGGTGGCTTGACCAACTTCCGCCACAGCGTTCTCAACGATCCGAACCACCCCTACGCAGCGGCCTACGAGCAAATGCTGATGCAGGGCGCAGGCCGCTTGAGCGCGCTTCGCGTGGATCCGGCGACGGGGCGCAAATGGCGCGTCGGGGCTGAAGACACGGTGGGCCAAGAGGAGCTGGCACGGGACATCGACATGCCCACAGGGGGCAAGCGGGAGGTCCTGCCGCTCTTCCTGGAAGAGGAATACCCGGCCCTGACCGCTGCACGTGGCAATGCGATTGTCTCGCTCTGCCGGGCAGGCGTGAGCCGCACGGACTTGGCCGAGATGATGCCCAACGACTGAGCCCCAAAAGGGCAAGGCAACCCTTGCCCTTTTCCAAAATCGATCAATGCTGACCCAACCACCCATTTCCTTGAAGGAGGACTTTATGAGCAATACCCACCTCGATGCCTTGAACGACCTGCTGGGCGCTCGCGATAAACGGCGAGCCAAGCTGGCCGGAGAGCGTCCAAACGACCACCAACCGCAGAAGAAAGCAGCCTTCGACCAGTCTCTGGCGAAGGACCAGGCCGATATCCAGGAGAAGCAACAAGCCGTGTTGGACTGGGCCAAGCAAGCCAAGCCCGACGAGATCACCGACGCGCGTGAGCGGTTGCACGCACAGGTGCAGCAGCGCGCTGAAGACGCGCCCAAAGACAAGCACGCCCAAGTGGTGTTCAGCACCGTGGACGAATGGCGACAGAAGCGCCAGCAGAAGGACGGAGGGCAATCCTTGGAGGAAAACATCCCCATGCTGACTGCGGCCCAGCGGCAGCAAACCATGGGGCCTGGTAAGTTGGGCTACGCGCACTACGCCGCCAGCGCGAAGAAGGAAGCGGACTTCATGAAGCGCTATGAGGCGAACTTCGACTGGGACAAGCACGAGGCCCAAGTCCAGAAAAACATCTACCGTCAATGACGGTCCATTCCCCGTGTCGCATCCAGGGCCCTTCGGGGCCCTTTTTGTTGGGCACGTTCCCTTGTTTGTGAGTGGATCGATCTACCCATAAAAGCAAACGGAAAAAGCGGCTCAAAGCAAGAAGCGGGGTGGGGGTTGATCATCTGGGGAAGAGAGAAAAAAAGGTTTGACTAAACATCAAAAGTGTCGATCAATCGAGATTTTTAGGGTTGCCAGTTTTATGGGATGTGGTTGACTGTAATCAGTCAAACACAACCGGGGGAGGCCCTTATGTATATTTTTGCCGATGCTTACGAGTTCGCCGTGGACAACGTGGGGAACCTGCTGATCACCTTGCTTTCGTTTTCGGTGGTGAGCTACGTGGCCGCCAACGTGGCAGGGTTGCTGGCTTGATGGCCTGGTTGAGGGGGGATTTGGAGCAGATGGATCTGCACACCGTTTCGCTTTTCCTACAAACCGGGGTTTTGGTTGGCGCGGCTTTCATCCTCAAGATCGCTTGCTGATTGCCAAAACCGAAAAAGACGGTATGCAAAGGGGATGGAACCCCAACACGACAACCCAGCAGGCAACCCAGGTGGGGGCGATTTCTTGAATCGTCCCCACGAGCCGTTGCTTCATCCCATCCTCCACCCCCTGACGCTGGCCCAGTTCTACGGGAAGCATCACGAGGCCGCCGCTGCCGCCGATGCGCGGGAAGTGTTGGACCTGGCCACGCGGTTCTGCCGAGAGGCCCAGGTTTTCGGGTTGGACACCCAGACCGACGCGGGTTTTGACTGGGTGCTGACCCCCAGCCGTTTCTCCAACCGCATTTCCCTGGAGCTGGGCAACCGAGCTGGAGGAACCAAGGTTCACGTCGAGCCCGGCATCACCCCCTCGCAACTGGACGTCACAATCCACGCGGGCGTGTTGGGCCACACCCGGCTTGCTCCGGCTTACCTCAACCTCCCCAGCGACGAGCGCGCCGGCCTGCTGGCCCAGCTCCAGCAATCCATCGCAGAAGTCCAAGCCAACCGAGCCGCCGCTGACCAGCTCCAGCTCCTGCGTGCCCAGCCCGAGTTGCCGCAGGAGGCCCCGGCGCTTCCCCAACTGGACATCGCCGGACTTCTCCAGCGCTACGAGGTCCCGGAAGAGCAGGCCAAGGCCACCGAGCAACACCTCATCCAAACCCTGGGCGGAACGCTCTCCACGATGCACGGAAGCGAGGTCATCGCCGCCGCGCACCAGCACTGCGAACACCCGGGGCTCTACGGCGCACCGTTTCAGACCTGGCTTTGCGAAAACAGCACCCTGGGCAACTTGGCCGCGGTCAATGCTTGCCTGGCGATGGGCGCCGATCCGAACTGCCCCAATGCCCGAGGATTGATGCCCATCCACCTGGCCGCGCGCCAGGGCGAGGGGGCCATCGTTCGTCGGTTGCTGGAGCATGGAGCCGACCCCGCGCTCACGGCACCCAATGGGCAGACGACGTTGAGCATGGCTGAAGGCCACCGGGTGGCCCAGACCTACGTCGCGCTGGGCATGCAGCGCTCGGTCCAAAACTACCCGGCAGGACTGATGGAGCGTTACGGAGCTACGCCTGAGCAAGCGGAAGCATTGGAACTGAAGCTCATCGACGCCCACGGACCCCAACTCGCCCGCTTCCATGTGGCGGAACTTCTGGCGTCCGCGCACGCGTTCCATCCCGAGCTGACGTTCAACGTCCCTTCGCAAACGTGGCTGGAAGAAGGCATTTCGTTGAACGCGCCCGAGGTGGTGGACGCAGCGCTGCACCTGGGGGCTGACCCTAACCAGCCCGACGCGATGGGCGACCGTCCGCTTCACCAAGCCGTGCGTTCCGAAAGTCACGTCATCGTCCGCCGGCTTCTGGAAGTCCAAGCTGATCCCTCGCAGGTGAATCACTTCGGCCAGGCCCCACTGCATCTCGCTGCGCAATGGAAGCAGGCCCGCGTTTGCCTGGAGCTCATGGCCGCAGGCGCGGACCCGGGGCAGTTGGATCGGGAGGGGCGCAAGCCGGGCGACGCTCACCGGGAGAAGGCACGTGAGCAAGTCCACGATTTATGACTGCTGGAGCTGGACGGTCCCGTCGAGCATCGAACCAAGTCGGGCCGTCCGCTATTGGCCCCGGGCCCTGCTGTCTGGGGCGTGTGTGGCTGGTCTGGTCTTCCCAGCAGCGCTTTGGTTGGGCTGGCAGGTGCCCAGCAGTCACACGCTCATGAACTTCAACCAGGCCCTCACTGGCAGCCTGGCAGCGCTGGGCAACCTTGCCACCGGCACGATCTCATTCCGAGAGCCTGCCGCCGCATTCTGGGAGGTGGCCAAGGAGCAGGCCACGTTTGGCACGTTGGCACGGGTCGGCGTCGCCGCTTGCTTGGCCGGGTGGGCGTCGGCTTGGGTGACGCGTCGGGGGTTAATCCCGCGCTCAAATACCTGGCATGTGTCCGGCGCTCAACTGCTACAGGGGAAAGAGGCCCTGACTGAAGCCCGGCGTCGTTCGCTCACGAAGAAAGAGCAGGAAGACGAGCTGCATGCCTTGTCGCTGCATCCCGACTGGATCGCAAGCAAGAAGCTGCTGGCCCGGCACATGTTCATCTACGGCAGCGTGGGCAGCGGTAAGAGCGTCATCCTCAAGCACCTGCTGGAGCAAACGGTCCGTCTCAAAAAGAAAAGTTTCATCTACGACATCAAAGGGGACTTTACGTCCATTTTTAAGCACCCGGTCATCGTCTGCCCCTTCGACAAACGCAGTTGGATCTGGGACGTGGGCCGTGACGTGGCGACGCAAACCCAGGCCGCCGCGTTGTCCCAAAGCATCATCCCCCCGGAGGAGGGCAGCGGCGCATTCTGGGCGTCTGCGGCGCAAGCCTTGCTGGAAGGGTGCGTGCGCGAACTCCAGGCCACGAAGGGCAAGAGCTGGGGGTGGGCAGAGTTGGCCGCGTTGGTTGCCCGCCCAGCCGGACTCATGTCCCAAGCGCTTTCAATCCACTATCCCCGCGCCGCCGCGCTCATCTCCAATCCCGACAGCAACACCACATCGAGCTGCATGGCCGTGCTCGCCAACGGCACCGCGGTCATCGAGCGCCTGGCCTTGGCGTGGCCGGAGCGCAAGCCGGACCGCATGTTCTCGATGCTCGACTGGATCAAAGATTCCTATGAGGGTCGGAAGCAGGTCATCGTTCAATCGGGCCCAGACGAGGTGCTAACCAAGGCCTACATCTCCGCCATGATCAACTGCGCGGTGCCGGAAATCATCGGCCCCTCGCTGCCAGATGACGAAGCCGGGCGATTCCTGGGGTTCTTCTTCGATGAGCTCACTTCCGCCGGCAAGCTCAACATCGAGCCGTTGCTGGCCCTGGGCAGGTCGAAAGGCGTGGTGGCCTGCATGGCCGTGCAGGACTGGAGCCAAGTCGAGAAGGTCTACGGTGACAAGACGGCTCAGGCGTTTTCTGGGTTGGTCGGCACACACATCGTGTGTCAGCTCCAGGTGGGCGAGACCCGGGAGAGAATCTCCCGGAACCTGGGCAAGCGCACCGTGGCTTGGCGCACGCATGACGACAAGGCGACCGTCCACGAGGAGTCGAAATCCGTTGTTCCGCCAGGGCGCCTCACGGACGATCTGGGCTTCCGCAAAGGGAAGGCTTACGGCAAAGAACGTTGGGGCATCCGGGCCATCGTGCAGACCACGGGCGATTTGTTGTTGCTGGACTGGCCGGGTGTGAGTTATCCGAAGGTTCGAGAGGGGCAGAAGCGGGCGAGGTGGACGAAGCAGGGCGCTCGCCCAGTGGAGCAAAAACCCATGCCACAGAGTGACGCGCAGAGCGCCGCAGAGGTCCAGCGCGTGTTGAAGATGACCGCCGACCAGGCCGCCGCGGAGCTGCAAAAACGCGGTGCCACGCCGCCGAAGCTCCGCGCCGTTTCAGACGACGAGCTGGAAGCCATCTTCCGCAAGTAGTGGGGTTGTGGAGTCGCAGGGTTTTGGTAGATCTGAAGGGATAGCCAGGACCTGGAGAACTCATGATCAACACCACACTGCTGAAGCGAAACGCCGGGGGAACCAAGGGTGGTTCTGCGTCGATTTACTACCTCTTGGCCCAGGAAAAGCTCTCTGAAGAAGCCGAGCAGGCAAGCATGGCCGTGGGTTACTACAGCCGCTCCGCGCCGAGCAAAGAGGCGCAATCGAAGTTCTTCGGCGGCTTGGCCCAGCACCTGGGTCTGGCAGGCGTCCGCGCCACGGAAGAGCTGATGATTCCGCTGACGGATGGATTTGACCCCAAGACCGGTCGAGCGCTATGCCACGGAGCCGGGGATCGCGGACAGGTCAAAGTCCGCTTTGATAAGACCGGCAAGGCCCCGTTGCGCGACAAAGACGGCAAGGTGGTCACGTATCTGGCCGGTGGGCATCGCATCGGCTTTGACCTGACAATCAGCGCACCGCTGGATATCTCCGTGGCGTTTGCACTGGCGTCCGATCCGGCAGAGCAAGAGGCCATCCATGCCGCGCACCGCAACGCGGTCCAGCGGGCGATGGAAGCCTTCGAAGCCATGTCCGAAACCCGGCGCAACAAGGCCGGGAAAGACGTCATTGGGGTAGGGGAGGGGGGCTTGATCTGGAGCTCCCACCACCACTACGCCGCCCGAGCCGACGAAGCGACCGGGGAGATGGGCCCGAACCTCCACACCCACAACCTGCTCTACAACCTTTCCTTGGGCAACGACGGCAAAGAGGCCAGCCTCTCTGCTGAAGAAATCTACCGCTACCGCAAAGCCATGGATGAGGTCTACAAGACCGAGCTCTACCAGGGCATGAAGGCGCTGGGCTATGGGGTGGACCGCATCCGTGAACTGGACGACGACGGCCAGGAAACCGGGCGCGTCTACGCGCGGATCGCGGGCCTGGACGAGGAGGTGACGGATCGCTATGGCAACCGCCGCAAGGAAATCCTCGCTTACGCGGCCAAGCACAACGTGTCTAATCAGCAGGCCACGTTGGCCACGCGCAAAGACAAGGACGAGCCGCCTTATCAGGAGCTCATCGCGCACTGGCAGGACACGCTGAAAGGCTTCGACGTATCCACGGAAAGCCTGAAGCAGGCCAAGGGCAACGCGCACGAAATGGAGCAAAAATCCCCGGCAGAACTGCTGGAGCGGCTCCATGAGACCGACGCCATCTTCTGCGACCACAACCTCTTGGAGGTCTTGGGCCAGGAATACTCCGGCAGCGTGACCGTGCCAGAGCTCTACGGCTTGGTTGAAGCGTTCAAGAAGGAGCACGGCCTGGTGCTGGTCAACCCCATGCGCCTGCACGACGACGACAAGGGCGACTCGCTGGCAAGGCGGCATACCCAGGAGCGCTACTGCGCCCCGTGGATGCTCCAGATCGAGCAGGAGGTGGTGGCCTTCGCGATTGAGCGAGCCAAGGAAACCCATCACCACGTGCCCCAGGCCGACGTGGACCGGGTGGTGAAAGACTACGAGAAGGCCAAGGGCCTTCAACTCTCCCAGGAGCAGCGCCACGCGTTGGACCACATCACCCAGGGCAGCGGGGGCGTGGTCAATCTTTCTGGGCTCGCCGGAACCGGTAAAACGACGATCAGTGAGTGTTTTCGGGCAGCTTACGCAACCCAAGGATTCGAGTTGCTGGGCGTCTGCGTTTCCAACGCCGCGGCCGAGAAGCTGGAGGCGGAAAGCGGCATGTCCAGCGTGAGCATGGCGCAGATGCTCCATGACCTGGACAAAAGAAAGATGCAGTTCCGCAAGACGGACGTCATTGTGGTGGATGAGGCAGGCATGGTCGATGCGCGCAACACCCACAAGCTTTTCAGCTACGCCGCCAAGGCGGGGGCGAAGGTCATCATGCAGGGCGACGTGGAACAGCTTCAGCCCATCGGAGCTGGGTCCGGCTTTCAGTTGACCAAGAGCGCGGTGGGTGATGCCAAACTCACGGAGATCCGACGCCAGGGCAAACAGGAAGACCGAGAAACCGCGTTGTCGTTCTACGCCACGGACGAAAGCGGCCAGATCATCGATCTGAAAAAGGCCAGCCGTTCCCGGGCGCAGACCCTCGACAAGGGCAACGAAATCAAGGCCCGGTTGCTCGACACCATCCGCGAAACGGCCACGGAGAAGGACGCCCGCGAGCGCTTGCTGCACGAATACTTCGAAGACCCAACCCCGATGCAGGAGAAGTTGGTCATCGCCCACACCCGTGCAGACGTGGCCGCGCTCAATGCGGGCATCCGGGCTGGGTTGAAAGAGCGTGGAAAGCTGGACCAGGAAGAGGTGGTGATCGAGGCCCGGGACAAGGGGCGCAAGTTCGACTTGGCCTTGTCGAAAGGCGATCAGATCGTCTTCACCGCGAAGAACAAGGACCTGGGGGTCATCAATGGCACGCAGGCCGTGGTGGAGAACATCAAGCCCTCAAGGGCGGGCGGCTACGACATCAGCGTTTCCATTCGCTCGGAGACCAAGGCCGATGGCCGGCGATTGACGTTCAACAGCTTTGAAATGAAAGCACTGACGCATTCCTATGCCGGGACGGTTCACAAGAGCCAGGGCCAAGGCAAGCGGGAGGTCTACCACCTGGCGAACCTGGGCATGCTCGACGCCCACAGCGCCCTGGTGGCCTACACCCGACTCACGAAGGGTTCCTACCGCATGTATGCGACGTCCGATGACGTGGAGCGGTTGAACGAACGTCTGGGGCTGGAACGCCTCAAAGAGACCGTGCTGGACGCGGGACTGAAAGACGATCCGCAACGGCCGGTTGTCCAGCCCCCTGGGGCAGCTGCACGTCCCACCACTCAACGTCCAGCCTCTCAGCGAACGGGCATCCAAGGCAAGCTCGACGCGCTGCTAAAGGAACGCCAGGAACAGAAACAGGAGAGGGTGGCCCAAGCCAAAATAAGCGAAGCGGAGCGCAAGGCCCGCCAACTGCTGGAAGTGTTCAAGCAGGCTCGGCGCCAGAAGGCTCTACAACCGACGCCCAGAGTCCAGTGGCCGACCCAACAGCCCCGCCAGCGGCATGGCTTTGGGCAGTAGCCGTCAGGCGCGGCCTTTCACGATGCGGTGCTTGAGCTGCGGGCGGACAAAGCTTGGAGGGGACGATTTGTCCAGTGGTTGCACCCGGACTTGGTAGAGGCCGCTTTCGCACTTGCGAAGGAGGTCTGCCTCGTCGGTGATCTCAAGCGTAACGTCCTTGGTGTTCCCTTGCTTTGCCAAGCGGAAAGCCACGCGTCCCGTGTCCTTGTTCTTCATCATGACGGGGACGACTTTCTTCCCATCACCGCGAACCAGGTGGAAGGTCTGGGCAAAGCGGTCATCGGTGGTGCTGGTCATCGGAACGCGGTCCTTGGAAACTGGTGCTGGGGGGGGAGTCGAAGAGGCGGCGGGGCGAGCGGCCTTGGCGACGGCAATGACCGATGCGAGTGCAGTAGGCGCCACGGGCCTTGAACCAAGGGCTTGGACTGCCAGCTGCAGCTTTCGCCCCGACGTCGAACCCATGTCCCCGCCCAGCCAGTGCTTGAACTCAGCGTTGGAGGGGCTCGGATGCGCGGCGAAGACCCAGACTCGGCCCTGCGCAGTGAAGGCCACCTCGTTGATGTCCTGGTAGTCGGCGAACTGGTTGCGCATCAGGGCTTTGACGCCCTTGATGTAGGCATCCGTGGTCCCGAGCATCACGACCCTTTCGACGCTGGCAGGCAGCGGGCTCAAGTGCTGCTCCACGCAGGAGCGCATGACTTGCCGGGTGAATGCCGCGGAGACCGCCTTGGGCATGATGGTGCCGCTGGTGGTCAGCTTGCCGTCGATGTCCAACGAGAGGCCACAGCGAATCAGGGAAGCCGCACCCAGCCAACGGCTCGACGCCGAGAGCGCTTGGACAACCGTTTCCGTTCCCAGGTCGATGCCCAGCGCATCGAGCACCTGGCGCAAGCGAGGGCGCATGCGGGCGAAGGCGACCCCATCAAAGCTGCCGGATTGAGACGCGGAGATCTGGGTGGCGCCCTTGGAGAACCCCAGCACCAAGACCTTGGGTTCGCTGGTGCCCCAATAGCCGGGATTGGCGCGGAGATGCCATCGCCCCTCAACGCGCAAATCGCTGTCGGAAGCGTGGCAGTTTCGGCAAGCCTGCCATCCATGTTGCAGTGTCATTGAAGCCCCCATGTTGTCCCTGAGGGCAGTATATGTAGGGCACGGTTCATAGGCGCGCAACCCATTTCCTTAGGCGCGTTTTAGGCGATACGATCCGTTCTCATTTGAGTTGTCGGCTCAACGACCCAGGCCCAGTGCGAGCAGGACCAGGCAGAGGATCCCGGGGTAGATAAACCACCACTTGAACACAATCCACCCCGGACTCCCGCCCACTCCCCGAGCCGGCGTGGGTGCAGCACCGGGCCAGGTGTAGCCGGCAGCCAAGGACTTTATGTAACCCGTGGTGCGGCGACGCGGATTGCGGATGATGAGGCCAGGCGGCTTGCTATAGATTCGCCAGCCATGCTGAAAGGCCTTGTAGCGCCACGCGTATTCGTGAGCCTCAGCATCGGCCTGGGTGCCCGTCATGCTCGACAGCGGGACGAACGAGAATCGGCGTCCCTGCCAGCCCCCACGAGCACTGCGGTGCTGCTGCTCGCGTTGCTTTAAATCGACGGTCTGCCCCACGTAGCAGCACCCGTTGTCAAAGAACAACCCGTAGAGATGGCGTGGGCGGGGCAGGTATTTCTGATTGCGTTTCCAGTTCAAGGGTCCTCCATCGATGGGTATACCTACATACCCATAAAAGAAAGAACCGATTCGTCAAGCCATGGCACGAACAAGGGCCCCGAAGGGCCCTTGCCGAGATACGATCACCTCCTTTTCCACCACGCAATCGTTTAGCGCCCCAAGTTGATGCTCAACCCGAAGCCGGCCACCGGCTTGTTGCCAGAGCCAAAGGACAGGCCAGCAGAAATACTGGTGCGCTCAGACACCCGAGCACCCCAGCCCACGGCCATTGCAGCACTGCCCCCCGAGAATCCCACGCCCACGTTCAGGTTCACCTGGCCAACGGCCGTGCCCCCGTTCTGCGCCGCAGCGGTGGCCATCTGGCTCATCGCTCCCAGTTGGGCGCTCAAACCGTTGATCCGGCGATCCTGGTGCCGCAAACGGCGGTCCGTATCGACCCAGCGGTCATTCCACACCTGCTGCATTTCGTAGATCTGCGAACCGTTCACAGCATCCGTCGAATCGCGCTCGATGCGCCCCGGAGCCACGTTGGTCACGCGCTGGTTGCCCGCGTTGACGCCTGCGGTGGTCACTGACGCCCCGTTGGCCACGGTGAAGCCCGAACTGCTCATGGTGACCGATCCAGCGCTCACCGAACCGCTCTGGGAGAGCTGAACGTTGTCCGCCACGCCCACGGTCTGGGTGCCATCGGCGTTGTCGGTCACGGTGGTGTTGGTGCCCGCCGTGACGGTCGAGCCGCCCGTGCCGTTGCCGGCGGTTCCATCCACCCCATCGTTGCCGGCAGGCCCTTGTTCCCCTGGCTCCCCTTTCAGGCTTGCCAGCCAAACTTGTTCATTGCCTTGGAAGCCGTTGGCCAACGCCACCTCGTAAGCGCTCAACCCATCTGCGCCACGCGGGCCTGGCGTGCCCGAGCCACCGCCTGGATTCTGCTCTTGGACAGTCAAGCGACCATCAAGATCATCCATAGCGGCCTCGACAGTGTTGTAGGTGGCTCCACTACGGAACTGAAAGATGGGCGCGACAAAGTTGCCGTTGACGAACGTGGCACCGCCGCCCAGCGCTTGGGCCGCCTGACGGACCTGTCCGAGGTTTGCGACGTCGGTGTCCGAGGTGCCGGCGCGGACGTTGGTGATTCGGCGGGTGCTCTGGCCTCCGTCCTCAGAAGTGGATCCCACGCTGACTTCGTCGCTGGCCCAGCATCGGCTATGGGAGCCCAGGGCGACGCAATCTTGCGCTCGTGCTTCTGCCCCGGCGCCCAGTGCGACAGACTGGCGCGCGTCGGCGACCGTGGAGGAGCCAATGGCGACTGCATGATCCGCGTTGGCTTCTGCCAAGGTGCCCTGAGCCAACGACGAGTTGCCTCGCGACCGGCTGAAGTAGCCCAGCGACAACGAGAGGTCCCCGCTGGCTTGTGACTGGACACCAGCCGCCAAGGAATGGACGCCGGTAGCCGCGGATTGCGCTCCTAGGGCCATGGCCGCTTCGCCCCCGGCGTAGCTCAGCGTGCCTACCGCAACGGCGTTCACCGCCGTGGCATTCGCGGCTTGGCCCATCGCAATGGAGTTCGCGCCGGACGCTTGGGCATTCGTGCCCGACGCCACTGCGTTGTCTGCAGAGGCGTTGGCTTGAACACCGGTGGCGACGGCCCCGTTCCCGGAGGCATTGGCATAGGCCCCCGTTGCAGTGGCATTCGGGGCTAAGGCTTGGGCGTATTCCCCGGTCGCCGTCGAGTTGGGGTCCGAAGCCGTGGCCCCGGTCCCCGTGGCGGTTTGAGCAAACGATGGTGAGGAAAACAACGCGCCCCCCATCAAAGCCGTCAAAATCGAAATGCGAAGCGAAGCCATGAAAACCCTCCGAGTATGGATTGATACTTCATCCATAGCAGGCGATTTCATTTCCGCAAGGCGATCATCCGATCTTTTTCAATGTGTTAGGAAAGGTCGCAAAACAAACCCGACGCGGGAGCGTCCAGTTCCAGGCCATCCGGTTTTCATTGCCCCACGCCAGACACTCCGTTTCCATGCCAGCAGGACACCAGGCCGGAGCCAGCGCCCGGGCCAGCACTTCAGAAGAGGGTGTCCCGGTCACTGGAGGAAACGCGCCCGGCTTGCGTCCCTGCCGGTAGGCCCACTTGGCCTGGCCGCACTCGGCTTTCAGTTCGACGTGGGGATAGTCTTTCGGGTTGGTCCACCGGCCGCCCCAGTTCAGCCCCACGATCTCCGCCAGCTCGCCAAAGCGTTGATAGCCGGCCATTACATAGGCATCGTCCAGGTTCCAGCTCGGCTCGCCATTGACGAAAACGGCGGCATCCAATGCGAGGCCGAAGTTGTGGCAACTACTGTAGGCACCAACCGTCGTGACATTAGAAGCTGAAGCGAGTAGCGCAGCTTGCCGCTCTGGCGAACGGTAGCCCTCGACCGGGCGGACGTCGTAGCCCTCTGCTGCGAGTTGAGCTTGGACGGCTTCAACCTTTTCCCGCAGCGCTGGGGAAACCCCTTTCCACATCCTTTCACTTTTCGGATGGAAGAACCGGTAAATGGCGCCGTGCGGCTTAGGGGTTTGGTAGATCCAAGGGGTGCTGGGCTTGGGTTTGGGTTGAACGGTCGAACACCCGGCCAAGGCCAGGCAAGCCAGGATGGCGGTGATGGTAAATCGGGACTGCATGCTTTCCTCCCAGAAAGATCGTTGGATGCATTCAGGGATAGTGGATTGTATGGAAAGCGCAAGGCGAAAAAAATAAAAAGCCCCCGAGTCATCCGGGGGTGGGGGCTTAATGAGGCATGGGGAGGTAAGAAAGCATGCCTCATTAGTTAATAGCACGCATCAAATAAAAGTCAATCCAGGTGACTACGCCGCAATCACCACGATCTCTCCTGTCGTCGCCGCTTCGTTCACAGCGTCGACATCGAAGTGTTCGAGGGCGAGAAGGTCGGCCTGGTAGGTAAGGGCAGGGATGGCTTGCTGCCCCTGTTGGATGAAAGAAGTCACCTTGCTCAGCTGATCTTCGGTGATGCTGAAAGCGAACTGGCGATCCGAGGTCAAGGCCTGCACGCGGCTCCCGTTGAGTTCCTCCAGATCCTGCGCAAGGTTCCGAAGGGTTTCTTGCCCGCGCTCGCGGGCTCCCACCTTGGTCTGGATATGGGAGAGGAACAGGCCAAGGTTCACTAGGCGGTCTTGGAGAACCTGGATATCAATCAAGCGAGCTTCGTTGTTGCTTGCTGCCTTAACTGCGTGGCGCTGCAACACCAGCTTGGTGAACTGGTATTGCTCGTGGAAATCTTGGATCTTGTGCTTGAGGAGCTCCGTGTCGCCTTCCTCAAAGTGCTGTTGGCAAGCCAGGACCAGGCCGCGGAACCTCGCCTCATCCATCAGCAAGCTACGCTCGTGGGCCTCGCTCACCAGCTGAAGTGTCTGGGCTATGCCAGCGGACTGGGACTCGATTTGGCCGCTGATCTTGTTGAGCTTTCTACAAACAATGACGAAGCCTGCGGTTGTGACCGCTAGGTTCAAGCCAGCCATGGCGAGGTTTGCCATCTGCAGGGCCTGAAGTGAGCCCATGCTCTGTTGGAGGACATCAATGCCGCCCTGAAGATTGCCCATACTTTGTTGCATGGCGGCCTGCAGTTGGGAAATGCTCTGCTGGGCCTGCTGCGGGTCGCTTGGGAATACAAGGTGCGCGGCGATCTGGCCCCCCTTTCCAGTTCCCGCGGCGTATCGCACCACGCCGCCAAAAACGTTCAGCTCCCCAGAAGCGACACGCGCAAGGATGTCTTGGAGCTTGGGCAGATCACGCGCCAGCTCTGCATTGATCAGAGACATGCTTTCAGCCTCTCACAATAGTGTTGGAAATCGGCGTCGATCCGCTTGCGACGAATCTTGGCGATCTGGAGAACAGCCGGGATTGTGATGCGGAATGCTGGGCCTGTGGCTTCATAGAGTGAGTATCCCGCGGCCCCAACAGCGACAGGCCCCGCGACAAACGATGCTGCACGAGCGCCCAAAGCGGATGCAAAGCCTGCGACCCCACCAGCGGAGGCCAAGCCTGTTGCCGTCCCTGCGTTTTGAACTAGTTGTTGCACCACCTTGTCGATGACCGAGTTCGGCGTGGTCTCGCCAGCGCCCTCTGCAGTTGCATCGTCGGGCGAGTATTTCCCGATGGCTCCCGCAAGGGCCAACTCTTCGAGGGCATAGACGTCGGCGCCCTCTGGGATCTTGCTACCCAGCTTTTTAGCAACGTCTTTAGCTAGCTCCGGGTATTCGACCCCGGAGGACCTGTAGGTGTTCATCAGGGTGTTGCCGCCGAAGTCGCAGATCTCCTTTTCCAGGACATCAGCAATCGACTGAAGGGCCCCTTCGGCCTTTCGCTTAACGATGAGCGCCTTGATGCCAGAATCGAGCGCGAGCCGCCCCTTGCCGTTGTCGGTGATCAAGTCAGCAAGGACATCCAGATCTTCACTGCCGGCTTGAGAAAGAAGCTCGGCCAATGGCCGGTTTCGTGGAACGCTGAAATCCATGTTTTCCCCTGTATGGGCTGCTTAGCCCGTCTGTCTCTTGGCGTTAGGGCTCGATCTACAATCGGCCCTTCGAATCGGATTCTAACCAAAGCCGCCGTAGTCTCGGTCATTGGAGTCGCATTGAAAGAGATCGGCAGTTCGGTCACTGGAAAAAGCGCGTGCAGCGCTTCTCGGCCATGAAGAGCGAGGGGCGGGCGATGATGGAAGTCGAGATGGGCTGCTCAGGGGCCGAACGGCGGCGGCGCCGTTGTCAGAATCTCGGTCAGCCCACGCGGCTGCTCAGTGTGGAAATGGTTCGTTCCCTAACGCGTCCAGCGATTGCCGCTTGGGAGTCCTTGCGAGGTCGGGACTTGACCCTAAGGAAGAGGCGATGAGCCGCGCCGCGGTTCAAGAGTCGTGTAGCGACAGTGTAGCAATGCCAGCCCTCAGTGGGCGCGGTCCCGGAAAATATCTTTCAGAAACATACGGATGCAAAGCATGCGCCCGTGATGCTTCATTAGGGGGGTATGTTCTTGTGTGCCTGTTGGTTTCGCCCTAACTGCTTTTTTATCAGTGGTTTGTGAGGTATCTGGCACTTGCATTACGAGCTCAAAAGGGAGGTAGAATCGGTTTTGTGGCGACTTCGATGGCCCATACATGGACCACAATCGAAGGGCGAGGCGCCGGGCATGGTCATCATGGACCATTGTTTAGCCACGCGAAGAGACGCGGACCATGGCAAAAGTCGCCTTGAAGAAGTATCGCCTGACTCAGGCTCAACTGCGCTCCCTGACGATCGCAAAGTGGCCCGAGCTGGACCAGCAGGGGAACGTGGTGATCGTATCCAACCCTACGGGCAAGCCGTATCGGTTTGTCGACGGTACGCCCGGCGCGCCCGTAGGCTTTGGCTTTTATGTCGGTCCCATGGGGGCCTTCTATGAACTGCGTATCCAGCACAACGGCGTGCGCCGCCGGCTAGCTCTGGGGTCAGTCCAAGAGCTTACCTTGGCCCGCGCTCATGAGCTGGCTGGGGCGCAACGTCACCACATCCGGCATACGGGTGAGGATCCGCGAGAGCGTGTACGAACCGAAGTTGCCCGGCAGAAGGCGCGTGGCAAGACAGTGGGCGAGGCCTTGGAAGACTACATCGAGCACTTGGAAGACCGGCTGGCACGTGGCCGGGCCAAGGCGGGGGGCGTGGAAGGCGTCAAGGACGCGCTGGCCCGTTTACAACGGCCGGAAGTCAATCTGGCCGACAAGCCGATCGTCACACTGACCAATAAGGATCTTCTGGCGGCTTGGAACGGGCTGCGGCACACGTGCATGCTGCAATCCAATCGACTGTCGCCCGAGACCAAAGAGTTCCTGACCAAGCAAGGAGCATGGTGGAACTTGAGGCTGGAAGACTTGGTGCGTTTGGGGCTGACGGGGAAGACGCTGGCCCGTGCCCACGCGGCTGGCCTGTCAGCAACGGAGCAGACCATGGGCAACGCGTCGCGTGCCGTGGCCCGGGCGATCAAGGCTGAACGTATCGCGGCTTCCAATACAGGCCGCCAGCAGGCCCTGGTCCACAACCCCTTTGAGGCACTGGCTGACGACGAGCGCTACCGTTCCTCAAGGGAGCTGGCCAAACACTACGCGGACTCCAAGGTGCGAAACCCTTTGGGCACGGACGATAGCGCCACGGGTAGCCAGACGTTGCCGACGGTCTTGAAGGCGTTGGTGGGCAGACGGGACATGCAAAACGGCCACAACGCCGTGGGCGTCGACTATGTGTTGCTGACCCTGCTGTGGGGCACCCGCCGGAGCGAAGCCGCCAAGCTGCGGCGCTATGAAAGCTGTTCGCCCGATGAGTTGGACCTGCGACTTGCGTCCTGGGCGTGGCTGGCGCCTCGGCCCAACGCCAAGAACCCCACGACCGGGCTGCGAGGCTCGCAGGTGTTCCTCCACGACACCAAGAACGGCCAGTTCCAGTTGCTTCCAGTGGCCTACTTCGCCGAGCGCATTCTGCGGTGGCGGTTCGACGACAGCGTTATGAAGGAGCGCGCACTGACCAAGGCCTTGGCCCAGGCGCAGCGGGAGAAGGACGCCAAGAAGATCGCGCACATCCAATGGCAGCTCAAGAACCTGGCGCGATGGGTGTTCCCGGCACGTAACCCCAAGTCCAAAGATGGCCACCACACCGACAGTAAGGCCATCCTCCACAACGTACGCCTGGATGCTGGACTGCTCGACCCTGAGCGCGGCATCGATATCGGCCTGACCCCGCATGATCTGCGCCGGACGCTGGGGCGGTTCGCCGGCAAGTTGCTTCCTGGCCATGTGGTCAGCCAGTTGCTCAACCACCATACCGACCGGGACGACTCGGGGAAGATGGCCAAGGTCACCGAGCGGTACAGCGAGCAGGAGTGGCCGGCACTACAGGAAGCCATGGCCAAGGTAGAGGAGGCGATCATTTCCACCAGTCCCTGTGTCTGGAATATCCTCAAGGGCCCGGACAAGCAGATGCTCGACGAGCACCGCGATCCTCCATTGAAGTTGCCCTCCAGGCGAGCCCTTGGCCATCGAAGCAAAGCGCACACCGCAGGAATCCAGAGCCGCGCTAGCCAAGCGCCGGGCGGCGGCTGACGCTCGCGCCAAGGCTGCCATTGAGGCCCTGCGCGCGGCGGGTGACCTGCGTCGGCACCGAGCAGCCGCAAGGGCTACTGACTCGAGCTACCGGTCTGCGCTTCGGAACGCTGGCCGACCTGCTCGCGCCGCAGCCCTGGACGTTCGACGCGGACGGCGCAGTGCTGGGTCACCTGCTTACCGTGGATGAGGAGGTGTTCCTGGCAGCGATTGCCGACGGCCGGCTGGACGGTCTCCCCTTGGGCGAGGCGTTCGGTTTGCCGTGGGCCGACCTGAACGAGCGGGCGGCGTGGACGCGGGTGTATGCCGACGCTTTGCGCGCGATGGCCGATGAGGCCGAGGGGCAGTTGGAGGCGCAGCGCAGGCGGGAGGCGCTGCAACAGATAGCCAAGGGGAGAACGGGGGCGTGAAGACCCTGATCGCGGCCGCCATCCTGGCCAGTTTGGTGACAGCCTGCGGTGGGAGTGGCGCCGGTAGGTATGCCGACTATGACGACAGCCGGAACTACCACGAAGACGACACTGATGCGCGTACCGAGGCAGCAGAGGAAGCCCGGCAGGCGGTCTACAGCGAACGAGGTGCAGACAGCGACGGCGCCGGTGCGGACACAAGTAGCGTAGACGCCTACGACGTTGAGGACTCAGGGAACTACATCTGCACCCAGGATTGCTCAGGCCACGAGGCTGGCTTCGAGTGGGCACAGGAGAACGACATTACCGACGAGTCGGACTGTGGCGGAAACTCGATGTCCTTCATCGAGGGGTGCGAGGCTTTCGCACTGGAGCGCCAGGAGCGGGCCGACCTGATGGCCCAAGAAGAAGCAGAGGCTGCCGCCGAAGAGGCCTACGACAGCTACGAGAATGAGGGCTACGAAGAAGATTACGGAGATGATGACGGCAGACTGATCGACGGCCGATACTGATTGGCTGAAACTCAATGTGCAGAAGGGGACGGGAATGGCTGAGAAGCCGAATTGCGCTCACCGCAAGCCAAATTGCGACCAGCGCAACTAACTTGCGCCCTGGCTTTCGAGCCACCCCGCAGTCCGAAAAATACCTCGGCCCTATTGAGTAACTACACCGATCACCGTCAAGGGTAGTACCGCCACAACTTTCGGTTGAAATCCACAAGCTCCCCCTTGCTTTCGTGTTGCATCACCCGTAGGTTGCGGGACAGCCCGGCCCACCTTTCGTGATGCAAAACGACCCCTCAGCTACCAATCCCCTCACGGGCCGCCCATGTAAGGACCCCACCGCGGGCCCGATGAGCGTTGCCGAGCGCGGGCGCGCCTACCGGGAACGAAAGAAGCTGGCCGCGGCAAAGACCCTGAGCGCCCCCCAATCCATAGCCTCCGAGCTCATCCAGGAACGCACGGACGCCGAGCTTCAGGAGGCCCTGCGCCAGGCCCTGACCGAGGCCAAGCGCCACCCCCGCCGCAAAACCGTCCAGCAGCGACTCGCCCAGATCGTGGCCGAGTTCGCGCGGAGGTACCCCCTTGGGTAACCTTCGTCCGTGCATCCGCCTTCTGGCTGCCCTCCCGGTCTCACTCCTGGAGACGGCGCTGTGCTGGGATGCCCACGGGGACTCAGTACGCAATACGCACTCGCCCGTCCGCCGGCCCTCTGGCCGGTCCGGGCAGCACTTCGCCATTTCGATGACAACGCAGGCACCATGACCAAGAACGGCAAGACCACCAGCACCCCACCCGCAGAAGCCCCCAAGGCTTCCGACACCGTCCTGGCCAGCTTCATCTGGAAGAACGCCGAGGACCTGTGGGGCGACTTCAAGCACACGGACTTCGGCAAGATCATCCTGCCGTTCACCCTGCTGCGTCGTCTTGAATGCGTACTGGAGCCCACCCGCGAGAAGGTCCTCGAGGCCCACGCCAAGTTCAAGGACAAAGGGCTGGATACAGCGCTGATCCTGCGCCAGACCGCGGGTCTGCCCTTCTACAACACCTCGCAGTACTCGCTTGCCACCCTGGGCGCGACCAAGACCAAGTCCAACCTGGAAGCGTACGTCGCCGGCTTCTCGGACAACGCCCGCGTCATCTTCGATCAGTTCAACTTCACCGACACGATCGCCCGCCTGGTCCGCGCGGACATCCTGTTCAAGATCTGCCAGAACTTCGCCAACACCGACCTGCATCCGGATGTCGTGCCCGACCGGGTCATGTCCAACATCTACGAGCACCTGATCCGCCGGTTCGGTTCCGAGGTCAACGAAGCGGCAGAGGACTTCATGACGCCGCGCGACGTGGTCCACCTGGCCACGACGCTGTTGCTCGATCCGGATGACGCCCTGTTCCGTGACAACCCCGGTCTGATCCGCACGCTCTACGACCCCACCTGTGGCACCGGCGGCTTTCTCACCGACGCCATGAACCACGTCGATGGCTTCGCAGCGCAAGGCAAGGCCCCGCCCGTGCTGATCCCCTTTGGCCAGGAACTGGAACCCGAAACCCACGCGGTGGCCTTGGCCAACATGCTGCTGCGCCGCCTGGAAACCGAGCCCGCCCGAGACCTGTCGGCCAACATCGCTGGCCCCAAGTCAACACTCTCCCAGGACGCCTTCGCCGGCCAGCGCTTCCACTACTGCCTGTCCAACCCACCCTTCGGCAAGAAGTGGGAGAAAGACCAGGCCTTCGTCGAGCGCGAAGCCAAGGAAAAGGGCTTTGAGGGTCGCTTTGGAGCCGGCACGCCACGCGTCTCCGACGGCTCTATGCTCTTCATCCAGCATCTCGTTTCCAAGATGGAACGTCCAGAGAACGGCGGTGGCCGCGCGGCCATCATCCTGTCAGGCTCACCCCTATTCACCGGCAACGCCGGCCAGGGTGAGTCTGAGATCCGTCGCTGGCTGCTGGAAAACGACTTGATCGATGCCATCGTGGCCCTGCCCACGGACATCTTCTTCCGTACCGGTATCGGCACTTACATCTGGCTCCTGGATAACAACAAGCCCGAGGAGCGCAAGGGCAAGGTCCAGCTGATTGACGCCACGGGCATGCACAGCCCCATGCGCAAGTCCGAGGGCAACAAGCGGCGCTACATCAGCGAGGAGCAGGCCCAAGACATTGCCCGTCTCTATGCCAATTTCGCGCCCAGCGAGAACGTGCGGATCGTGGACTACCGCGACTTCGGCTACCGCCGGATCAAGGTCCAGCGCCCCCTGCGACTGGTGGCCAAGATCACCGAGGAGGGCCTGTCTGCTCTGGCCGCCAGCAAGGCCTTCGCCAAGCTGGCCGAAGCCGACCAGGAGAAGTGGCTGACTCTGCTGCGCAAGCACCTGGGCCAGACCCATCCTTACGAGTGGTTCACCACGCTGGCAACGGCCGCCAAGAAAGCGGGCCTCCCCAAGATCAGCAACCCGCTGGCCAACGCATTGGAAGGCGCTCTGGGAGTGCGCGATCCCGACGCACCCGAAGTCCTCGATGAGGAACGCAATCCGGTACCCGACAAGGAACTGGAAGATTTCGAGAGCGTTCCGCTCGACCAGAACATCGGCGACTACATGGACACCGAAGTCCTGCCCCATGTACCCGATGCCTGGGTGGACGCCAGCTACACCGATGACCGCGACGGCCAGATCGGCAAGGTTGGCTATGAGATCAACTTCAACCGCTACTTCTACAAGTACGTCCCGCCGCGTGACCTGCATGAGATCGATGCCGAGCTGAAAGCCGTGGAAGCGGAGATCGCCGTGCTGCTGGATGAGGTGGCTGAATGACGCCAGCACTGTCCACCCTGCCGATGAAGGACTCAGGCATGGAATGGGTCGGAACCATCCCATTGCATTGGGACGTCCGCCCGTTCTACTCGTTTGCGGCTGAGGTCGTTAGCCCCAACACAGGATTGAAAGAACGCAATCTGCTATCGCTGAGCTATGGCCAGTTGGTGCGCAAGGACATGGATCGTCTCGAGGGGCTTACGCCTGCAAGTTTCGAGGGATATAACATCATCGAGGCAAACGACATAGTCTTCCGGCTCACTGATCTGCAGAACGATCAACGCAGCCTCCGGTCGGCTCGCGCTTTGGAGCGCGGCATCATCACGTCCGCTTATGTCACTGTCAGACCGCAGACCTGCCCCCGCTTCTTCGAGTACCTAATGCGCTCATACGACACCTCCAAGGTGTTCTATGGGATCGGCGGCGGCATACGGCAGTCCATGAAGTTCGCCGATCTCAAGCGCCTCCCAGTCGTTGTGCCGCCCACCAGCGAAATGGAAGAAATCGCTTCCTACCTCGACCGCGCCACCACCCGTATCGACACCCTGATCGCGAAAAAGGCCCACTTCATCGAGCTGCTGCGCGAGAAGCGCCAAGCCCTGATAACACATGCCGTGACCAAGGGGCTCGATCCGAATGTGCCGATGAAGGACAGCGGGGTGGAGTGGCTGGGCGGCGTACCAGAGACCTGGTCAACCAAGCGCCTACGATTCGTTTGTGATGTAACAACAGGCAGTCGAGACACAGTCAACGCCACGGAAGATGGCGCTTATCCCTTCTATGTACGCTCCCAAGATGTAGCACGCATCGACACTTATGCAGCCGATTGCGAGGCAGTTCTAACGGCTGGAGATGGCGCTGGAGTCGGCAAGGTCTACCACTACGCAAATGGCAAATTCGACTTCCATCAGCGCGTCTACATGATGCACAACTTCAGACATGTGCGTGGGAAGTTCTTCTTTCACTACCTCAGCTCACTGTTCGCCGCCGTGGCATTGGATGGTGGTGCAAAATCAACAGTCGATTCGCTTCGAATGCCTGTTTTCAAGAACTTTCAGATCACCATTCCATCACTTGAAGAACAAGATCAGATCATCAGGTTTATCGAGGCCAAGTCATCCCGAATTGACAACCTGATCGTCAAGACTGATCGCTCCATCGAGTTGCTGCGCGAACACCGCACCGCCCTGATTACCGCTGCCGTCACCGGCAAGATCGACCTGAGCAGCTAACCAATTCCTCAACTCGGCCTCCTAACGACAATGACCTCACCCAATCGCAGTGGATCATCTAGCGGCAACAGCAAGCCCTCTTCCCCGGGTACCGGTGGTTCCGGCAACAAGGGAACTGGCCCCGGCGCTAGTACGCCTGCCGGTGGAGGGAACCGCAGCAGCAATACGAATAGCGGTGGTCCACGTAACCCCTCGGGCGGTCAGAAGTCCAAATGAAGCTCTCTGAGGCAAGGGAGAACTACTACTGCCACTCTGCGGCGGCAAGCGCCGCAGCCAGGCAACTGGCGTTCGCCGGTATTGCGGCAGTGTGGGTCTTCAACCAGCCTCAGGATCAGCCAGGAATAGCCCTCCCACAGATCCTGACCTGGGCAATGATCCTCCTCTGCCTTTCCCTGGCCTGTGATCTCCTCCAGTACGCGTCTTCGTCCGCAATCTGGGGCTACTTTCACCGTATCAAGGAGAAGGAGCTGGCTGCCAAGTCGATCACAGCTGACGCGAATGTCGCTGCCAGCCGATGGTTCAACTGGCCCGGTATCGTCTTCTACTGGTCGAAGCTGGCGCTGATCATCTCTGCCTATGCCTGTATTGCCGCCTTCCTCTTCAGCCATCTGAGCGCCACCGCCTAAGGACAGCCATGCATCCCGTCTTCACCGACACCGCCCACCGCGAGAAGTACTTCGAGCAGTACGTCGTCAAGCAATTGGAAGCACGCGGCTGGAAGGTGGGTGACACCTCTGGCTACGACCAGAACCACGCCCAGTACCCTGAGGATCTGGTCGAGTGGGTGAAGGCGACACAGCCCAAGAAATGGGAGAAGTTGGAGGCGGGCAATGGCGACAAGGCATCCGCCACCCTCATGGATCGCTTGAGCCAGGCCCTGGAACGCGAGGGCACGGTCAACGTGCTGCGCAAGGGGATCAAGGTGGCCGGCGCAGGTGAGATTGCGCTTAGCGAAGGCTTGCCCGAGGACGAGCGCGACCCTTCCGCCTGGGAGCGCTACAACGCCAACATCCTGCGCGTCGTGCCCCAGCTCAAGTATCGCCCAGGCAGCACGCTGGCCATCGACCTGGTGTTCTTCATCAACGGATTGGCCGTGGCCACCGTGGAGATCAAGACTGACTTCACACAGTCTGCGGAAGCCGCCGTCGAGCAATACAAGAACGATCGCTTGCCAAAGGACAAGACAACAGGGCGTGTGGAGCCCTTGCTGACCTTCCAGCGGGGTGCCGTCGTTCATTTCGCCATGTCTGACAGCGAAATCCAGATGTGCACGAAGCTGGACGGCAAGAACAGCTACTTCCTGCCCTTCAACCAGGGTAGAGACGGCAGCAATGGCGTCTGGACAGGCAACCCCATCCGAGAGGACGGCGAGTACCCGGTAGCGTACTTCTGGGAGCAGGTCTGCCAGCGCGACAACTGGCTGCGGATCTTCCACAGCTTCGTGTACACCGAGAGGAAGGACGTGGTCGACCTGGCCGGCAACCACTCCCGCAAGGAAACGCAGATCTTCCCGCGCTTCCACCAGTGGGACGCTGTCACCAAGATGATCGCAGACGCCAAGGCCAACGGCCCTGGCATGACCTACCTGTGCGAGCACTCGGCTGGCTCCGGCAAGACCAGCACCATTGCTTGGACGGCGCATGACCTGATCCGCCTGCGCACCGATGCAGGCGTGCCCTACTTTCACTCGGTAATCGTGGTCACTGATCGAACGGTGCTCGACAAGCAGCTCCAGGACGCCGTCCAGCAGATCGACCATCAGGATGACCTGATCGCCGCCATCGGTGACCGGGACACGGGCGAGAGCAAGTCCAAGGAACTGGCCAGGGCCATGGAGCGCGGCACGCCCATCATCGTGGTCACGCTCCAGACGTTCCCCTACGCGATGGAGCAGGTGCTGACCAACGGCAAGCTGAAAGACCGCAGCTTCGCCGTCATCATCGATGAGGCCCACACCAGCCAGACCGGCTCAGCTGCCTCCAAGCTGCAGGCCACCTTGGCACTGCGCGACGCCAAGGAAATGGAAGGCCTGACCGTCGAGGAGTTGTTGGAGAAGATCCAGTCCTCGCGCGTGCGCCCGAAGAACGTCTCCTACTTCGCCTTCACTGCCCCGCCCAAGCACGCCACCCTGACCCTGTTCGGCCGCCTTGCCGATCCGACCAAGCCGCCCAGCAAGGAAAACAAGCCGCAGTCCTTCCACAAGTACCCCATGCGCCAGGCCATCGACGAGGGATTCATCCTCGATGTCATGAAGGGCTACCTGCCCTACAAGACAGCCTTCAACCTGGCCGAACCCGTCAAGGACGGCAAGCGGGTCTCCCAGAAGGCGGCCAAGCGTGCCTTGGCCAAGTGGCTCAACCTGCACGCGACCAACGTCACCCAGAAGGTCGAGTTCATCGTCGAGCATTTTGCAGCCAACGTCGCCCCGCTTCTAGGCGGTACGGCCAAGGCCATGATCGTGACCTCCTCTCGTGCCTCTGCCGTGCGCTACAAGCGAGCTTTTGACGCCTACATCGAAGCGCGCCCCCAGCACAAGGCTTTCCAGGCCCTGGTGGCCTTCTCAGGCACACTGACTGGCAAAGAAGTTGTCCATAGCTCCGACGAGCAGCTGAAGGAAGATCCGTTCGCAGCAGCAGACGACGAGCAGTTCACCGAGAGCAGCATGAATCCCAAGCAGTACGGTTCAGATCTGCGCAGGGTGTTCGATCGTCCCGAATTTCAGGTCATGATCGTGGCCAACAAGTTCCAGACGGGCTTCGACCAGCCCAAGCTGTGCGCAATGTACCTGGACAAGAAGATCGCCAACCCTGTGGAGATCGTCCAGACGCTGTCCCGCCTCAACCGTACTGCGCCAGGCAAGGACACCACTTTCGTGGTGGACTTCGTCAACGAGCCGCAAGTCATCCTGGATGCGTTCGCCAAGTACGACAAGGGCGCTCGTATTGTAGATGTCCAAAACCCCAACGTGATCTACGACCTGCAAGCAGAACTGGACAAGGCCGGAATTTACAAGCAAGTCGAGGTAGCCGCCTACGCAGCCGTGCGCTTCAAGTCCGCTGCCGCCTTTGCTGCTGGCGAGCTGGCTCAGCATAAGGAGCTGTACGAGGCCACCGGTAAACCGACAGAACGCTTCAACGACCAGGTCCAGCAGCGGCGCGCCGCCATCCAGGCGGCTGAGACCGCCTACGAGGCAGCCAAGTCGCAAGGTAACGAAGCCGGCATGAAGCAAGCGGACGCCACCCGGACGGCCCACTCTGAAGCATTGCAGCAGTTGCTGGACTTCAAGTCCGGCCTGACCCGGTTCGGATCGCTTTATACCTACATCGCCCAGACCATCGATCTTGGCGATCCGGGACTTGAAGCGTTTGCCAGCTTCGCCCGCCTGTTGTCCAAGCGACTCAACGGCGTGCCGCCCGAGCAAGTTGACGTGTCGGCTCTGGTCCTGACGGGCTTCGACATCAAGCCCGAGGACATGCCCGGTGGCGAGGAGCCGCCCAAGGAAGATGCCGTCATCCTGAAACCCGTTGGCCCCGGTGGCGGTGGCCAGGCTGAACTCCCGGTCTATCTGCGACAGGTGATCGCGCGCCTGAACTCGATCTTCGGTGAGGCCACACCGCTGACCGACAAGGTAGCCCTGGTGAACCACTTGGCCGACATCGTGCGGGAGGATGCCAACACCGTGGCCCAGATCAAGAACAATCCGCGCGACGTGGCTATGAACGGCAACATCAAGGGCACTGTCCAGTCGGCACTGGTCCGGGCTCTGGGGTCACACACGGACCTGGTGACTCAAGTGTTGAAGAACGACAAGCAGGCGCTCGCCCCACTCGTTGGTTTGCTCTACGAGATGGTCAAGGACGGACAAAACATCGATCTCAACGCTTCGCGGTGAACTCATGCCAGGAATTTTAGTTTCTTACAGTCAACTGGCTCGCGACGAAGATCAAAACGAAGTATTGCTACCCTTGGGGAGTGAGGCCTTTGATGGCGTATCGGAAGCGCTCCTTCCTCGACATGAGCAAGACAGCAAGATTTACTTGGTCAAGAAGTTCGATGGAAAGGATTGCTACCAGTGGATCGTACATTCGGTAGAGCGAACTCCACCGACTGATACAGCGTGCGCATCTTTTGTGGTGATATTGGAAGAGCCACCGAGTACAGGCCCCGTCGAGTATCTATATCAGACCCTCAAAAAGGGAAAGGGTCGGACAATTCAGAGCGTTGTTCGGCCTGGAAAACTCGTGGAGGTGGACTACGGCCATGAACTAGCCGTCGGGCGAATTGATGGCGAGATCCGCTCCAACAAGAGGTACTGCGACACAATCCAGAGCGGGGAAATGCATAAGAGACGCCTTGCCATCGTGGTGAACGTGTCTCGCCGCTCCACGCTTCAAGTCGTTCCCATTACGTCTCAAGTTCCAGCAGCCAGCGACAAAACTGCCTTTGAAATATCGGCCGCCACGCTGAGTCAACTGAAGTTCTATGGGAACTCCGGCAAACAGAGCTTCGCGATCGCCAACATGATCGAAACTGTCTCGACCCGCCGCGTCCTTCCACCGGTGTCGTACTTCACAAGTCGAGGCATTGTACGGTCCGGTCGCGACCCCAACTACAGCGTTTCGCTGACGAGCGCCGAGACCAAGGCGCTACGAGAAGCATTACTTCATTCGATCGGTGTGCGTGACTACTCCGACATCCAGAATGCCCTGTCTCATGCCAAAGAACGAGTCCGGACTCTGGAGCCGTTGGCCGAACGAGTGAATGAGCTGCAACAGGAAATTGAACACTTGCGCCTGTGCAAGGAGGTTGCGGAGATGTGGGCGAAGGGCTCCGGTCTGGACCTCCAGAATGAGGTAGACCAGTTGAGAGCTCTGTATGCTGAACAGCCAGAATCCCCTGCCGCACAGAGGATTTGACCCCAGAACGGGCTTCCGCTAAGATGGCTCCACTTGGTGGGAGTTCTGGAGCAGCACCAGTACCCCGCGACGGCCTTTAGGGCCATGCTGCAAAAGTAAAAAGTTTAGCAAAAAGGCCGCTTCAAGCGGCCTTTTTGCTGTGCACAGGTCGGGCACCCTGGTTCACCTACGAGGTCTCAAGGCGATCAGCAGCCCTCCCGCCGCCCCGATCCCCGCGATGGTCACCCCGCGGCCAGCGAGCCTTGGATCCGCCACCGGGCGAGCCCATCCGCTCCAAATGTATGAAGGGCCAGCCCCCTATCTCCCAAGGCGCGCCCTTGTATGACCATCAGGAGGCTGGCCAAGCGAGTGCTCGATGCTCGTTGCAGCTTCGCCATGGCGTCAAAGTCTGTGCTCGAAGCCATCGGATGATCCTCCGGGTGAGTGTGCCACTCCCCTAGGTATAGACGACCCTCATCAGCCTGTTCGTCGATGGCTTGCTGGGCTGCCCTGGGATTGGAACGGTAGCTCGTGCGCCACCGCTGGTCGCCCCGGTAGGGGCCCGTGACAGTCGAGACAACGACTTCACCTGCAGGTCAGCCAGCGTGATGAGACGGTGCGCGGCAGCCAGTTGTCTGCTGACGGCGGAATCGCACTCAGTGCAGGCCGCGATGTGAACCTGGTAGCCGCAGAGGTACGAAGCGACCAGGACGCGATCAGTATTGGTGCCGGCCGTGATGTGAATCTGACATCCGCGCAGGAAGAGCACACCTGGGAGCAAGACACCCAGCGCAAGAGGCGTGGGCTAACGTCCACTACGCGTACCGCAACGCACGATGCAACCCAAGACATCTTGGCCGTTGGCACGGTTTTGTCGGCTGAGCGGATCAGCATCGGCGCAGGTCGTGACATCACAGCCGAGGGCGCCAAGATTGCGTCCACTGGCGATATAGTGATAGCTGCCAAAGGCAATCTCAGTATTGTTGCTGCGGAGTCCAGTCATTCCGAACAGCACAGTAGCGATCGCAAGAAGTCCGGGCTACTTGGGGGGATGAATGGCAGCTTCGGGGTTACCTTCGGCAGCCGAAGCAGCGGCAACAGCAGTTCCCTGACCGAGACGATCGCGGAAGGAAGCATCGTCGGCAGCGCGCTGGGCAGCGTGACGCTGACTGCGGGCGAAACGCTGCACATCGGGGGCTCCGATGTGCTCTCCAGGAACGGAATGACGTTGCTTGGCAAGAATGTGCGTATCGATTCAGCAGAACAGCACTCGGAGTACAACGACAGGAACTACTTCAGGCAGTCCGGTCTGAATGTTGCCGTGGGCGGTGCGACCGTTGATACCATTCAAAGTGCACGCGCCGTGTATGCCTTCGCCAAGCGCGCAGACGAGGTCGAGGACGATCGCCTCAAGGCGCTCTATGCGTACAAGGCGGCGCAGGGTGCAATCGCGGTGGCCCAGGCTGCGGGGCAGCAGTGGGGCGATGGCGGTGGCGGCGCCGGATTGAACGTCCGGGTGACCGCAGGAACCCAGCGATCCCAGTCGGAAACGACGATGGAGCAGACGACCCATCGTGGCAGCACATTGCACAGTGATGGCGATGTGGTGATCGCAGCCACCGGCGGTGATCTGACCGTGGTGGGCAGTAACGTGTCGGGTCGCAACGTAGATCTTGCGGCGGCCAAGGATCTGATGATCCGAAGCAGCGAGGATCGCTATGCCCAGGACAGCAGAAACCAGTCCCAGGGTGGAGAGATCGGTGTTGCGATCAGTGGAAGCAGCGGCGGCGGTGCAGCGATCGGTGTCTATGTTGGCGCCAATGCCGCGCGTGGCAAGGCCGACGGGAACGGCACCGTCCACAACGAAAGCATCATCAAGGCCGGGGATCGCCTTACGTTTGCGAGTGGTGGAGACACGACTTTGCAGGGCGCACAGCTGGTTGCCAACCAAGTTATCGGTCAGGTGGCGGGCAATCTGACGGTGCGCACAGAGCAGGACACGGATAGATACAACAGCCAGCAGCTTGCGGCGAAAGGTGAAGCCACGATTGGCTATGGCTTCGAGGGTAGTGCCAGCGGCAGTGCCGCCATGATCGACAGTGACTACCGTAGCGTCCGAGAGCAGACGGGAATCGCCGCCGGCGACGGGGGCTTCCAGTTGCAGGTGGGGGGCAACACGCATCTGGTCGGGGCCGTCATCGCAAGCACCGCGGATCCCTCGAAGAATCTGCTGTCGACGGGCAGCTTGACGGTTGAGGATCTCAAGAACCGGGCGGAGTTCCTTTCCGCCTCGATCAGTGGCGGTACCAGTGGCGGCGGGAGCCCTTCAGACGGGTTCAACTTCAACCCCTCGGTGATGCCGGGCCTGCCAACGGGTGACAGCAAGAGCTCCACCACGCGAAGCGGCGTGGCCGACGGCACGATCGACATTCGAAATGGAGACAACAGCACGCTGGCAGACCTGCAGCGCGGCGTAACTGGTTTGGACAACGCCAATGGATTTGCGCCCATCTTCGACGAGAAGAAGGTTCAGGAGCGGCAGGAACTCACGCAGATCCTGGGGGAGATCGGTTTCAAGGCCGTTGGCAATCTGGCCTCCAAGAAGAGTGCCCAGGCCAAGGTGGATCTGGAAGTTGCGCGCGCCAATGGTGATGCCGAGGCCGAGGCCGACGCGCTGCGGCGGATCAGCGAGTGGGGTGAAAGCGGGCGCAACAAGGTCTTGCTGCATGGCCTGACAGGCGCTGCCGTTGCGGCATTGAGTGGCGGCGATATTGGCGGCGCCGCTGCGGGTGCCACCGGTGCCGCGCTGGCCAAGGAGGCGATGACACGCTTCCTTACCGGTCAGGGCATGGATCCGCGGAGCGGTGAGTTCAACAGTCTGATCGAACTCGCCAGTGCTGCGCTGGGCGGAGTCGTGGGTGGTAGTGATGGTGCGGGCACGGCGCTGCTGGGAGATCAGTTCAACCGTCAGATGCACTGGGATCAGTACCTGGAAGCTCTGGATGTCTGCAAGGCCAATCCTGCTGTGCGAGGCTGTTCCACGATTCTTGAGATGTCGGACAACACCAAGGCCGTTGTTATTTCCGACAGCAGTGATGAGGTTGCCTATAAAGTCATAGCGAATCAGAACAAGGAGACAGGCGAGACTGTCAGCTTCACGCTGACGGAGTCAGACGGAACTCCTCGACTCATCATGCAGAAGGATGAGTACAACGATTTCGTTGTATCTGGACTGCCTCCGCCGCTTTGGGGCATGGCACCTGGCTACGCTCTGGATTTGGGGTCCTACTTTACGCACGGATTAAGGGGGCAGACCGGTCAGGCGTTTGGCGATCTTTCCAATATATTCACCAGTGGTGAGTATTGGCGGGATATGGCACTCGCGCTGATCACAAGTGCTGCGGGTGCAAAGGGGGGAGCCTTGGTAAAGGGTGGGAAAGCACCACCTGCATCAGTCGCCTCGTCTGGCGAAGTCGCGGTGTCTCGTGGCGGATTGGCGTACCTTGATGAACCGCCATTCAATCCTGTTGGGTCGGTCGGTTCTGCACAAGTTTGGTCATCAAAAGCCAGAATAAAATATGTCGAATTGCCGACTCAGGGTAGAATAAGGTACGTTCCTCCGTCGGGATACTCTGCATCAAATCCGCTTCCCCGTGGCCCCAATAATGGATATCTGGATAGATTTGGTAATGAATGGACAAAAGGTCCGTCGCGCACTCAGGGGCAGGCTTTCGAGTGGGATGTGCAATTGTCCAGAACTGGAAAGGCGCAGTTGGGCTGGGCGACACGCGACGGGTCGCATCTTAATATTTCGCTTGATGGACGGATTACGCACAAATGAATGAAGCTATTGATTTCTATATGGAGGTTGAGGTCGTTGAGCCCCGGTCTGTATACGTTGGTCGACGTGGTGGTGTGCTGGGGATAAGTCGGGAGGAAGATGGCGTCGTCAAGGGCTATGCAGTGATGCTGCATGGGATGGATACATCTGTCTTCTTTGAGTCGGGTGACGTGGTTGCGACAGGTGTCAGGTTTGATCGATCGCATTATTATTGATAATAATTTGGATGTGATTTTAAAACTTCAATTCTGGATTGATTGTTGTCGGGTAAATTTTCGGTGCGATTTGTTCGCCGCGGTGCGGGCCTGGGCTTTTAGGGTTCTGGTGGCTCGATTTGTGATGACAAAGTGAGATTCTTGAATCCGCGGAAGCGGAGGGTTGAATTCAGTGGTTTGAAAAATTCTTGTTTTGGGGTGGGTATTTCCAGTGGATTCTCCGTTGCATGGGATGCGCCGATTGTTCCTGGCGTATCCATGGCAGCCATACCTCTGCATGCGTCATACGGTGATCTGGACGCGGCTATTGCTGCATTTCTGATCGACGCGGATGCTCAGTTGTACAGGTTTAAGGACGGGCCTGATCTTCGTCTGGAAAGGTATGGTCCTGACGAGCATGGAAACGGCGGGCTCCTGTTCTCCCTGCCTGGCGGTGATCGCACTGGTGATATGGCTGCGCTCTCTATTACGATCGGCGACTGGGGTGTGCGGGCGATCAAGGTTTACGCATTGGGGATGCCGTGGGATGTCGTTGCACGTAAGTCTTATCGTGGACTTGCAGCAGGTTCAGTTGGCATTGGAAGTCTGGTTTCAGATTTTCTTGGCTTCACCGAGTTGCATTTCGATGAAGCAGAGGAGTGGTTCTGTAGCGGAGGCCAGTACGCTGCCCTCGAAATTTCCGGTTGGGGTGTGCCGCTTGAGGATGAGCCGGAGCAGGTCGTGACTGCAATCTGCGTCGTGGCTTGAGAGTGTTTATGGTCGTTGCATTGAGTTCGTGAAAAGCCGCGCTTGAATGCAGGCAAGCGCACCTCAATGGCCGGGATGCTACGGGATGGGCTCTATACATGAAAATCGTATCAAGTACATATTGGCACATACGGTTCCAAACCCCGCAAAGGTCACGCATTCCGTTTTCGTTGAGGATAGATCCGAGTTGATCTCTCTTGTCGACGAGGCTTGGAGGATGAAGGGCGCTGCGGTGCCTGGAGATCCGGGGGGGGGCATTCATAGTCCCTATGGGGCGAGTGATTGGCACTGCCGGTGAGAAGAACATAAGAATTATTGTTAAGCCTGGCACCAATAAAATGATATCTGCGTATCCTGTGCAGTGAGGTGTTTCGTGATTTGTCCGCGTTGTGAGCAAGGTGAGATGCTTGAGGCCCGCGTCAAGGAGAGTGGGGTTCAGATTTTTGTTTGCGACGAATGTGATGCTGTATGGTTTTCTTTGAGTGACATCGGCGTTTCTCCGTTTCGGGAACTTGAGACCTATCTTGAGGAGAATTCAATTGCTCCATCTTGGGATTCAATTTCCGTGGATCGGCGACTGTGATGCCCTGATGCACGCGACGGTTTTTATCTGGTGAAACGGCGGGAGCAGGGGCGGCACTGAAACAGGGTCGGCCATTTGAGAGGGGCTAGAATGCAGCAAGCTGCAAGCCACGTATGAGCAAGAAGTAGGTACGACCTCCGATGGAGTCCTGTGTGCTTCGTCAAGTGCTACGCCGCGACGTGCGGGTTACGCTTTGTGTTCTCCTTTCAGTTCGAGAGCACCATGCGGCAAGGCTCGGGAAGGAGCTGTCTTCCCGGGGCTTGCTGCCCCGTAATGCCCGATAGCCGGGTCGCAGCTCCTAGCCTGATGCCACTCGCTTCACGTGGTGATATACCTTATGGATATAAGGCGCAGCCTCCGGCCTGCGTGCGGCCACCACGTCGACCGTGGTGACTGCCGGCAGCCAGCGCACCAACAGCGAACAGAGCCATTCGACCAGTGATGCCCGCGTCAGCCAGTTGGCTGCAGGCGGCGATCTCACGTTGATTGCCAACGGCGGCTCGATCCTCAGCCAGGGCACACAGATGTCGGCCGAGGGCAACGCTGTGCTGCTGGCCACCCAGGACATCGTGTTCGACGTGGCCCACAACACCGAGCGCAGCGACAGCAGAAGCCGCGGCAAGGGCTGGGGCTTTGCCAACAACACCAGCGGCCTGCCGTTCGGTACCAACAACTCGCAGAGCCAGGGCAGCGGCAGCTATCAGGGTGTCGGCCAGCAGAGCGGCCTGTTTGCCGGCAATGGCGGGTACCACGTCGATGCCGGCCACGTGAACCTGGTGGGCGGGGCGATTGCCAGCACTAATGCAGGCAACAGTGAACTGACTGCGGGCTCGCTGACGTTCACCGACCTGCAGAACCACATGGACTACACGGCCAGCTCCGGCAGCATCAGTGGTGGTGCGGGCGGGCAGATGGATGGCTGGGCGCCCAAGCCGGGAACGGCCGCACCCCGAGGTGGTCCGGGCCTGCCGATGATGGAAAAGGGCAGCGACAGCAGCTCCACCCTTGCCACCTTGACCGAGGGCAACATCACCATCGGTGGCAAGCAGACGTCGGCGGCTGAGCTGGGCATCAACACCGATGCCAGTGGGGCACATCGTGCGCTGGATGCATTGCCGGATGCGAGCAAGTTGCTGGCGGACCAGCAGGCGATGGCGGCTGCGGCGGGGACGGTGATGGCCACCAGCCAGCAGATTGCATGGGACGTTCAAGCCTATCAGAGCAAGAAGGCAACCCAGGCGTACTATGATGGCCTATCAAGCGATGATAAGAAGGCGTTCAACGCGCTTAGCGCGGAGCAGCGCGATGCGGTGCTGACGGCAAACAGCCAAGCTTATAACGATGCGAAGAAGTGGGGTGATGGCGGTGAGTACAGCCGTGCCCTGAGCGCAGTGACGACGGCTGTGGTAGGGGGCGTAGCCGGCCAGGGCGCCGGTCAGGTCGCGTCCAATGCGCTGGCGCCCTATGCCGCTTACTTCATCGGCAGCAAGCTTGACTCGAACCACGGCAGCGATCCCAATGCGACTCTGCAATTGCTGTCGCACGCGGTATTGGGTGCACTGCTGGCGGAAGCAAATGGTGGCAATGCGGGAACCGGAGCGGTCTCTGCGGCTGGCGGCGAGTTGGCCGCGAAGGTGCTGACCAGTACATTGACCGGAGGAGATCCTTCCAGGCTGAGCCCGGAGCAGAAGGAGATGGTGCTGGCGTTGTCGCAGGCGGTGGGAGCACTGGCGGGTGGGTTGTCAGGGCAGGATCTGGCTGGGATCGCGTTGAATGCGGGGATTGCCAAGAATTCGGTTGAGAACAACTTCCTTTCAGAGGATCAGGCTCGTGTACTGAAGCAGCAGCTCGACGAGTGCGGCGGCGACACGTCATGCCAGAAGACGGTGCGCGACGTTGCCAAGCAATTGTCGGAGAGAATGGATTACGAGCTGCTCTCAGTGTGCACTGCGAACTCAGCGAGCCCTGCGTGTCAGGCGTTTGTGAATGCGGTCGTTTCCTACAAGTATGGCTCGTGGCCCGGAGAGCTTGGACTGTTCGATGATCTCGGCCGTAGCAGCGAGGCGCTTTCTTCGTTCGCCCACTCCATGAATGGACGTGCCTATCGCGAGCTGATTTTTGAGAACGGGGGACTCCAGCCCGTCTATATCCTGCCTCAGGAATATACGGTGGCCGCGCTGGCACAGTGGACCGCCGGTGTCGACACTTCCATCGATCAATATGGGCTATGGTCCAAGGAGACTGCAGGCGAAGTAGGCCTTGGGCTGGCACAGTTGCTGGCACGACGCTATGGAATGGTCAATATAGTCGGCGGCAACGGAGGCTTTGGGAGCGGACGGAGTGATGGGACACCGAATACCTCAAGCGGGACGCAGGTGGATGCGGAGAAGTCCGCACTGGAGAGAATCGCAGGTCGCCCGGCAGGACCCGATTTGTCTCTCAAACAACCTGAATCCGTTCTTCAGGCGTACTCGCAAAAGCGAATTGATGACCTCGCACACCAATACAATAGCAAGTCATTGGATCCTAAGGATTTTCAGCTTAATCTTGGTTCAAAGGTCTTGAAGGCCGATGCTCAAGTCAGTACGGGTGCTCCGGTTTATATTGGTGCAAGCACATCCGATGTCATGCTGTATTTCAGACAGCTGACTGGAACTGATCGCATGCCTGTCGCGAGGGTCGTACCTGGAAAGGGTCTTCTTTATACGGCAACCACGAGCTCTGGTGCAAAGATAACTCTTAGAGATTTTTCAACGAGTGCGCAGAAGACTGGTGCGAGTTGGACAATTGATGTGCAGGATAAATCCATAAATAATGGAAAGCGAGTAGAGGTGAAGTTCAAATGAAAGATGGGATTTATTGTGCAGTGGTGACTTCTTCGTTTGGGTTATCAATGGGTGCCGTCTGGCAGCACATGACGATGGAAATGGGAGGTGTTGGGATCTCCGAAAGAAAAGACGCGTTCTTCGAGTTGATGGGTCGTTTGTTGAGGGAAGGGAAAGTGAGGCTTGCAACGGACGGGGTCTTCTTGCAAGGCGACTGGAGGGAGCAGCTGACGCTAATCTCAAACGCTTGGCCCGAAAATCCAGGTGAAGATGATATCGATGGATTCGGTCTCTGGTTCTTGACCGATGCTCCGGCGGGTCTGGTTTGGATCGGCGCAGATGGCCGTGAACAGTGGACGTAGTAGTCCGATTCATGTCGGTGGCGTCACGACGATCCTGACGAATGGGTCAGGGCTTGTAACGACACCGAGCTTTGATGAAGCTTGCTTGAGAAGTGTCTTGCGCTCTGTACTTGCCGTGAACTGCAGGGGTGGGATGATCTATTCTCGGATATGAAGAAAATGGTCGCCCGTCATCCAAGTTTGAATCAGCTTTCAATGTAAGCATTGGCCTCGCTATTCAATTGGAGCAATCGATAGGTCAGAGGCATCACCTCCCAGCAGATCCAAGACTCGCCTCAAAACTGCCGTCAGCGGGAGCGGTACAAGTAATCCAAACTTCAGCGTTGGACAAGGTACCCATGCTGAAGCAGATCAATTGGGGAAGATATGGGTCGGTGACGGGGCAAGACGGACCAGTGATGGGACTGGTTGGGTTAGTGCTGATGGCACCAGAGTGAATCGACCTCCGTCAGAGAAATTGAGTGAGCTGGCGGTAACGGGCATTCAGGCGAACTTTGAGCGGTATGGCGTAAATAAAATAGCGGGTGCTCGCAAGAAGATTGCTAACGGGCATATGGATATAAACAAATAAGGTTAGTTTGATATGAGGGCGCGATTGAATGGAATATTCAATGATGTATTGGATCTGAGAACATGGATTCCGGGTGAGGTCGACTTCAGTGTCGATGTCAGAGTTAATGTTGGTGTGGTTGGTATTCCTGGAGATGATGACTTTGATTTGAATGTTTGTACGCCCGGATGGCTTGTTGAAAATTCTTCGTCTGCTCTCTGGGGTCGTGGAATGCTGGTGGTAAGTGAATTTGATTTTTCAGTGATCGAATCAGTGATTTCCAGTTACATTGATTCTTGTGAGGCAGACACTTGGGCTGAAATAGCAACCAAGCTCTGTAGGGTTATGAAGTGGGAGTTTGATGACTATCAATCTTCTTGAAGCTCTCCGTAGCGCGTAAATCCGGGCTGGGCATCGCTTCAGAAAAATAAGACAACGGGCGGACGGTGGGACGGATGCCTGTGTTTAATGGATGATGGCCAGAGCTGCTGTGAGCAAGCTTGGGGTTCAAGAAATTAAGAACAATGCTGGAAAGCTTACATTTGGCTCGATATCTGACATTGAAACGTATGCCATCTTGCTGGTGGGTAACATGTCGGCTGGAATGCCAAAGTATTTTGACGGCAGTGGTGATCGGGAGGAGTTCATTGATTCCGTGAAGGGGCTTGAATACACAGTCGGCGTACCTGGTACTACTTTCCAGTCGATTTTGGGCGCTTATGAATGGGCGGTGGGGTCCACCAAGCAGCCGCATGAGTATTCGACGACTTCGGTTGCATGCGTAGTGAGCTAAACAAGCTCATGTGGCGATGCCGTTGCACAATACAACGCGCTCAAGCGGTCTGCAGGACCCGGTACGGATGACGAGGGTTTGGCCGACAACGGCGTGGTGAGCTATCTTTCCACCATGGGCCTGTCTCTGGGTTACGTAACGCACCTGGTCGATCCGAGCACCAGTAGTCTGATCAACATCACGGTGCCTGGAGCACATGCATTGGATCCCGGCCTTGTGATCCGACAGTTGCTTCCGGATGGATTCGGTGGATTCTCAGTCTCAATCAGAGAGGCTGGGGTACGGGTTTGAGTCCAATGTTCAACTCGAATTCGTGGGCCGATAGACAAGTGTGGAGTGCCAATACGCGCGATATTGGTAGCGAAGTTGGCAAGTTGCAGTGGCCTTGGAGTACTTTTCCCTCAAGGTAGAAATGCATGAGCTACCGGGGCCCTGATGGAAAGATGGTGGAGGTCTGCCAGTGAGTGAGCGTGAATTGGGGGCAAAGATTATGTCCGTGATTGCCAGTTCTATGCTTGGAGGGTTGTTATTCATAGCCATACCGCTGAGTTATCGGATAGGCAGTCTTTCGCAGGCTGCAATTTTCGCATCGCTGGTTTGCGCCATAGCTGCTGTGTTGGGCCTCATCTTCGGTGCGCCTGGGGTTATGCTTGTGGATAAATTTCTTCCGCGGCTCAAAGCTCGCCATGTTATAGCTGCACCAGTCTGTGCCTTGTTGGCGTGGCTCGCGTTCGAGGGTGCCTTCTCTCCTGGCGCTTGGATAAAGGTCTGGACCAGTCCTTCCTTTTGGCTTGAGTGGGCACCCAGGCGCGCTGGCATCATGCTTTTCATCGGGTTGGCCGTGGGTGCCTTCTACATGTTGATCTGGCCGCGGATTGGACGACTGATGAGGGTCAATGCGGCCTTGTGATTGAGGGAGATGGAATCGGCTGCCTGTATGCAGCAAAGTGGTGGCGGCAAATAGCCAGGCCTACAGCGGCGCGAGAACGTGGGGCGCTGCGATGAGTACAACTGTGCTTGTCATGCGGTGACGACTGCGCTGGCGGACGGCGCGGAGGGCAGGCGCTGGTCGGGTTGCCTCCAATGCACTGGCGCCTTATGCCGCCCAATCCATTGGCAGCATGCTTGATCCGAATCACGACAGTGACCCTAATGCGATGCCGCAACTGGCGTCGCATGCGGTGCTGGGTGCGCTGCTGGCGGAAGTCAATGGTGGCAGTGCGGGGACCGGCGCCATGTGTGCAGCCGGTGGCGAGTTGGCTGCGAATGTGTTGACGGACAAGTTGTTCGGTGGCAACCCCGCGAATCTCAGCCCGCGGCAAAGGGAATCGGTTCTGGCGCTATCACAAGCGGTGGGCGCGCTGGCCGGTGGGTTGTCGGGCCAGGATCTGGCTGGGATCGCGTTGAATGCGGGGATTGCCAAGAATTCGGCTGAGAACAACTGGCTTAGTAAGCAGGAAATCGCACTCATGGAGTCCGAGCGGGCTGCGTGCGGTGGAAAGGGGGGGGATGTCCAAGCCTGTAAGGACTCTGTTACTCGTGCGTATGACGAGCTGAACGCAGAGCGCGATCGCGAATTGCTTGCGCATGGTGCCGCTGTTGAGCTGAGTATGCGGTCCTATCCAGCAACTTCAGAAGACGACTGGAAGCGCGAGTTTGCGGCGCGGATCGACGTCTACTGGCAGCAGCAGTATCCAGGTATTCCAGTGCAGGACCGAGTAGCTGGAACTACACCTGGAGCCGATGCTGCTTACGCGTTCAGGGAAATACAAAGGCAGATGCTAGCAGGCAGCATGCAGGCACTTTTATCCATTTCCAACAAGGGGCCCAGCGCATGGTTCATGGACAAGATGGCCAAGGACGCGGAGGCACTTCGCGACGGGATGTTGGGCCAATTCAACGCTGCAAGCGGGTTGATTACTTCCAAGTATCCATCGATCGAGATTCAATCGATGCTGGATCAAGCATCGGTAATGACGAAGGTCGAGGAGACTCAAGCATATCTGGCCCTGGTTGCAAGATCAGGGAATCAATTGGCTGGGATTCTCCGGGTCAAAGGCGGCTCTCTTTCAAAGGTTGTGGACGGCGGAACCTTGGAAGGGAAGCCGTTCATGCCGCGAGATTCTGTGAAGGTGAGTGCGGCACACAGTGTGGACACAATTGGAGCGAAGACCTGGTTTGGTGACGGTAGCGCCAATACGCCAAAGTCCATCGTAAAAGGGGGGGCATGATATTGCCAAGGACGTAAATGATCTGAACTCAGGGAAAGGTGTTTTGCTCCCAAATGGCGACGTCCTTGTGCCCTTGGGCCGCATCTGGGGTACTCATCCTGATAGAGCCTCGATGTTCCCAAAGGAGGGGCCGGGAATTGTTCAGCTGTCACGGGCAGAGTTCCGTGTTTACACGGACATGGTGCGAGATGGAGGTCTCCGGGGCGGATCAGAGAAGGCTCTTGAGGGTATGATCTCAGCGGGGAACGCAGGAGTGAACGCGACTTCTAGGTCGAGGTTGCTGGAACTCTACAATTCGCGTGGCTCGGGTAAATAAATTGAGGTGATATGTGGATTCCTTTCAGTTTTCGATTGAACGCTATTTGAGCTTTGATGATGTTCGCAAGGTGCTGTCGGAGTCGTTGGGCGTGCCGCAATCGAATGTGTTCGATTCTGATGAGTATTGGGATCACGCGCAGATCAAGGATTCGGTGGGGATATGGGTTATGCATGATGACGGTCAGTTCAAAACCATCGTCAATGCCTACAGTGGCTTGAATTTAAACGATGAGGAGCTCGGGCGTCTGGCCATTCGGATGGCGCCGAAGTTCGATTCTGGGGTTCTTATTGGAGATCACTTCAGTGATGTCCCTGATCTGGAGGGGCGGTTTGTTGTTTGCTATCCGGATGGGAGTTTACGGTTTGGGTACGAAGTGGAGGGGGTTATTGAGTTCTTTGAATGACTGATCGCTTGCGTTCCGCGCTCCCCGATTTGCCCAGGGCAACTTGCCGCATGCGATTGTCACGAGAGTAATATCGGCGGGCGGGTTCTCTGGGATACCAATCAAGGTTCTCGTCCGGCATTGTCAGCGGATCCGAATAAGCCAACGCTGATTTCAGATTTGGTGGCTCCTGGTCATCCCAATTCAAATATGAGCAATGCTCATGCTGAGATAGGATTGATTCAGCAGGCTTTCGAGGCTGGCCTTGCAGAGGGGCGGGATATGAGTATTGTCGTTCGGGGGAAGCCGGTTTGTGATTTTTGCATGTCGCATATAGGTTTGGCTGCAGAGCGTTCTGGCTTGAATAGTGTCAGGGTGTTGGATACTTCTAGTGGTAAAATTCATCTCTGGACTAGAGGAAAGGGGTGGGGCTGGTGATGCAAGAAGGTCTTGAATTTGGTTGTGCCTTCGAGGTCGAGATTCTTGTCGGCCGCAGTAGGCCTCATGCCGAGGTGACAGAGGGGCCTGTCTGGAGCAGGGTGGAGTCCGGAATTAGAGAGGTTTTCGCAAAAGGAGGGCGTGTCAGATTGCGCCTGCTGGAGCCTCTTGGGGGCTACATCCGGAAACTAAGTATGGATGCAAATCCTGGAAACTATAGGCTGGTTGCATTCACTTCCTCAAAGGATTTGAAGTTTGAGATTCTGGAGTGGTGGGAATCCGGAGGCGCTGGGCATAGGGGGTTTGTAAGATTTGACGATGACTTGTGGGATGCTAGAAAAGTGAGTCGTGATATCGATGTTGCGTTGGTTTTGTTTAGGGAGTTTTATGGCAACGGGGACCTTTCGGATGGGGTTTCTAGCTTCAGGTCGCCCTGGGATCCGAAGCAATAGGGTGGACTTAATTGTTTCATGATATAAAGTTAATGATTTATTTTTCGAGTTTTGAGGTGGTCAAATCTGGCGGAATTTATGGGGCGAAAGGCGTGATTGGGTGGTGGAGTCGCCGAAGGCTGTCGCTGATTGCGTGCCCGGCTCTTTGATGAGGTTGAGGGGGCAGTTGAAGGTTATGTAATGCGGTCGGCTGGTGTGGATGAAATGGGCAATCTTCGCGTCATTAAGGGTGAGGGTGAGGTTTGTGTGGTTCAGTGGCAAAGCGGCTTGATAGTTCGTCTGCTGGCGTTTTCATCCGCTGCGGGGAAGGCTGGTCCGAAATGCACAGTGGGTGTCGTTCATCCATCGAATAGTAATGGCGGTGTGGTGGGGATGAGGTTCAAGTGACCGAAGGGTATGCTAATTGTGTCGTGGAGCACTCTTTTGGGTATTCCATGGTGTCAATGTGGCAGACGCTAAATGGTGCTCTGGCGGGATCTTCTGTCGATTTTGCCGCGCAGCGAGATATTTTTCTCGATATTATTTTTGATATTCTGGAGTCTGGAAAGGCGAAATTGGCGTCTGATGGTCGGCTTTTAGGTGGTTCAAATCTAGAGCAGGTCGAGCTTCTTCGGATGGCTTGGCCGTCGACCAGGGAAGAGTTGGAATCTGACCTGTGCCTTTGGTTCCTGATTGCAGCTCCTGCAGGAATTGTATGGGTTCTTGATAATGGTGAGCTTTGTTGGACGTGAATAAGCATCGGTGTGAATTCCATTGAGTGGAATGCGCCGATTGTTCCTGGTGTATCGATGGCAGCTATACCGTTACATGCGGCATACGATGATCTGGATACGGTTATCGCTGCATATCTGATTGACGCGGATGCTCGGTTGTACAGGTTTGAGGGCGGGCCTGATCTTCGTCTGGAAAGGTATGGTCCTGACGAGCGTGGAAATGGCGGGCTCCTGTTCTCCCTGCGCGACGGTGAGTGCGATGGTTATATGGATGCGCTCGATCAGGGGCGGGGTTGTGCGGGCGATCAAGGTTTATGCACTGGGGATGTCGGGGGATGTCGTTGCACGTAAGTCCTACCGTGGACTTGCAGCAGGTTCAGTTGGCATTGGAAGTCTGGTTTCAGATTTTCTTGGTTTCACCGAGTTGCATTTCGATAAAGCAGAGGAGTGGTTCTGTAGCGGAAGTGATTACGGAGTCCTCGAAATTTCCGGTTGGGGTGTGCCGATCGAGGGTGAGCCGGAGCAGGTAGTGACTGCAATCTGCGTCGTGGCTTGAGAGTGTTTCTAGTCGTTACATTGAGTTCGAGTGAGGCTGTGCTGAGTACGGCAGGGTGGGGCTCAATGGCCGGGATGCTACGTGAGAATCGGTCTTGAGTGATTTCGTGTCGAGTTTGGATGAAAAATAGTGAGAGCAAGGATTGAACCCACCTTCGGCAGCGCCGTCGGTGAAGCGGTGCAGAGCACAGATGCAACCTCAGATGGGTTGAGCGAGAAGGAAGCACTGGCGATCGTGGTAGGTGACAGGTTCCGCGCCTATCTCCGTCACTGGAGGCTGTACGAAGCAAGCGGCAGGGCGCCAAGGCGATGGAACTGGCCGGCATTCCTGTTCTCGTCACTCTGGTTCTTCTTCCGGCGCATGCATGCGTGGGGCGCGATCTGGTTCATCCTTTCGCCGTTGCTGATGACCACCTTCGTGCTGCTGGGGCTGCCATGGTTGTCCTTGCTCTCTTTCCTGGTGTTTCGCGTACTTGCAGGAATTCTGGCGAATCCGCTGTACCTGTCGCATTGCCGAAGGATTGTCCGCAAGGTTGATGCCGAGCATCGCGGGGCACATCGGCGGCACCTTGAGCTGCAGAAGGCTGGTGGTGTCAGCTACACCGCTCTGGTGATCGCCTTGGCGGTAACGGCCTCACAGAACACCCTGATCAAACTGATCGTTGGTTCGATATCAGAGCCAACGCCCACGCAGTCTGCTGTGCACGTGGCGGCGAACCCGCCGTATCTGCCGGACCCGCAGATGGAGGAAGCAGAGCGGGTGGCGTACCAGGAGCAAATGCGTGCGATCACAATGACGGCGTGGCCAGCAGGTGTCCCCATCGAGGGCAATGCCTGCATTGTCGAGCTGCGACTGGCGCCCCCGGGGCGAGTGCTGGAGGCCAATGTTCTGGAGCCGTGCACGTTGAACGACGCCCAACGCGAGATGATGCTGGGTGAAATCAGGCGCACGGACTTCACGATCGAGGGGAAGATGCGGTTCTTCAACCGGCATACCCTCATTGGATTGTGATCGCTGACATCCGGCGAGAGTCGCTCTGGAAATGGTGCATGCAGGGAGATTATTGGTGAAAGAACAGCTCTTGACGATCGAGGAAGCTTACATGGCGATGTTCTACTTCCTCCAGATCGACTATTCCCGCGGCCCCAGCGATGAGATCGGGGGGCTGCTGGGTTCACTTGGCTGGAGTCTTAAGGAGGATCGAAGCCCCACGGATCCAGGTGCGTGGGAGGACTGGTTGGACGCGGTGAGAGCGTCCATGGGGAACAGCGAGGAGGGCATAAAGGATATGAGTGCTACCTACACTGATCTGAAGCGGTAGCCGGATTGTTGCGAGCTCCCATGGGTGAGGTGGGCAGGGGTAGTCCGTATGAATCAGGAATTCTTCAGGACAGAAATGAAGCCGAAGACGAAAGCGGCCATGCCGAGTCATGAAGCTGTTGGCTTCAGATTGATGGTTCGATAATGAGCATTTCGCTGTTTCTGGAAGTCGAAGCCGGTGCCGATCTGGGTGCCGTGCTGCACGCCCTGGATTCGATCCAGGCCGAGTACTCCGACGGTACTGACGGTCTGCGTGGATATCTTCCAGCATCCAACACTGGCTTCGGGTTCGGCATCGTCGACCCGCCGGAAGCTGTCGTAGCGGAAGGGATTGAGGCCTCGTGGCAGGTGGGCCTGCTCGGCTCGTTTCATTTCCGCGCGAGCGGGTTTGAACATGCCTGGGAGGAAATATGCCACTTCATCAAGCGTTACGCTGGACCGACCAGAGTTCCATAGACACTCAGTCGCCGCTCTGCGCGTAGCGCTTTTCGAACTCTACCGGTGACATGCCGCCAGCGGAACCATGCCG